>NZ_JBKHUP010000017.1:0-89345 GCF_046565525.1 Coleofasciculus sp.
GAAGCACTTCGTACGCTCCGGGCATACAGGAACGCTCCAGGAATACTGGATAAACGCTTCGGGACAACTCGCCCTCTGGTGTATTGACGAGAGTCAATACTCTAAGGTGATTGGATGAACGAAGAATCCCCCGCGCTTTTAGCCGGGGGAGTGTCAATAGGTTAACATAATTGAGAAACTAACGCGGCTCCCGTTGAGCTAGTGACGATAATTTGGCGGTTGCGATCAAATAAGAGGGAACCGACTCGTACCTCTTGCTCGCTATGCTTATAAATATAGTCTTGGCAGCGTTTATCTATCGTAGACGCGATCGCACGATAAATTTGATTCACCCAATCACTCCCCTCTTTAGCGTCCAATTGCCGTAGATAGCTCAATGCTGCTTCGGTGGTGGGACTGGTAAAGACTGCCTGTAAAATCGGTGTGGGTAATCCCACTTGAGCGCAATGAGCGGTAAGAATTTCTAGGCGTCCATCGGCTAAGTGATGATGGGTATGAAAAATGCCACCCGCTAACTTTATCAGCTTACCATGATAACCAAATAATAAAATTTCTGGGATTTCCTGCAATCCCGCCGCCACTAACAACGATCCTAGCCAATTGGCTGTTTTGACTAATTGCTCCGAATTTATCCCCATTTGTCGCGCCAAACTTAAACCATTTTCTCCCACACAGAAGACTAAACAGTCGAAACATAGGGCTTTGATTTGCAGTTGTTCGCGATAAGCTTGCAGTTGTTCAGGAGCGCTTAAGGGTTGAGAAATCCCTGTCGTTCCTAAAAGTGATAATCCTTCTAGCACACCAAACGCTGCATTCGATGTCCGTTGTGCCAGTTTGCGTCCTTCGGGTAAAATAATTGTCACCTGAATTTTTTCATCTGGTGTCAGTAAGCGACTGAGATTTGTTTGTAATAATTTCTCAGCGTAGGCATAAATTGCCGCTTTTCCGGCTGCATTTAATTGTCGTCCAATTCCTTCACCACCGATTATCTGTACCTGTTCTGTTTGCTCAGATTTTCCCCATTCCACAACTGCCCAAATTGGAGTATTTCGGGTTAAGTCAAGGTTATCGCCCGGATCACTGCGGGTAATCGCTAGTGCTATTCCTTGGCGAATTCCCGCGATTTGCTCAATGGGAATTTCTGCCGTTTCTGGGGGTTCAATTAAGTCTACAGATACGGTATCGAGGGGGTTAGCTTGGCGCAACCACTGCAAAGCAGCAATCGCCGAAGCACAAGCAAAGACGGGTAGAGTATATCCAGATTTCATTGATAGTGTGAATCCTTAACCTTAATTATAATCAGTCATCCGTAGGGCGAGCTTAGGGATTAAATCGACAGATATATACCAAACTGAACAACTTGCACCCGCCCTCTTCCTAATTAACCGCGCGACGATCTTATTCATACCTATAGCAAAATAGTTTCTAAGCCTGACGGATAGCTTTCAGCACGCGCAAAACTTGCATTGACGACTCAGTTTCCATTAAATTTAGCAAGGGTAAGAGCTGATAGGTGGGTGGATTTCCCGACTGGATGTACACAAACTGATAATGCATTCCGTTTGTGGCTAATCCCCAAATCGATTCTTGATGCTCCAAATTATTATAGGCATACGTGAGTAATTGAGCCAAACCAGCCAAGGCATTCACCTGGCTATTTTTACTTTCAATAACCAACACCCATAACGATGTATGAGCCGTGAGCCGTCGCTGTTTATTTACGGCTAGAATATCCAAGCGTCCGGTAATACTGGTATCCTCATCGTCGATAGTAATCCGGGAAATATTCTCTTCCAGGGAAATTTTGACAGGAAAACGGTAGAAACCAGCCAACCGCAGTAATGGCGCGATCGCGAGAAGTTTAACTTGTCCTTCTGAGACTTCTCCGTCGATCAAATAGTTATCGAAATCCTCGCGAATTTGCCCCAATTCCTGCTGTTCAAAATCGGTTAGGGGTTCCAGGGATAACAAGGGAGTAAATGAGCTATTATATCGTCGTTGAAATCCCAGAACTCGATGAACGTCTTTTAGAGATAAATCTTTAGCGTAGAGAGTTGTCATCGGCTACTCCAACTTAAATCTTGACTCAATCTTGACAAATAAATGTACTATTCTACTTAACTTCTTGGCAGCTCAGTTGCCGCTCAGACACGCATTTGCGTAGAACAGTATGTTTCGAGCCGTTCGACACAAACGGGGGCGTGTTGCTTGCTCCCTAAGCTATTACAGGAGAAAGAGAAATCCGCAAGAGCCTTCTCTTGCTCCCAGACGTGCCATGGCACGTCTCTGCATAGCTTCCCCTGCTTCCCCTGCTTTTAGCGCTTAAGTTGACACCAATGGCAAGCCTTGCGCCCCCATACCCCACACCCTGGGTTATTTGGCATTTCCCGGTTTGTTCAACGTCGCCAAATATTTACTCAACGCTTCTCCTAACTCTTGTTCTGGGGTTTTCTTTTTCGCTGGAGGTTTTTTCGTCGGCGCAAAGCCGCCAAAGAACCACATCCAAAATAGGGCATACATTGCAATCATTAAAAAACCAGACATCATAACCGTAAATCCTAAAAGACACTCGTGAAACAAGTCTGCTGAAATTTTTCAAGATAAAATAAATTCTATCCGGATCAAAAGTCAGCTAGTTAGCACCCTCTTTTAGCGATTTCAATACGATTTTATCCTCTATTATTTCAATAGTCTGGTTTCCGACCTGAATTTGAGGATTAAATTGAGTTAAGAGAACCTCAACCTCAGGCGCTGTCCCCGATTGAACTGTCATCACCACAATAAAGCGATCGCGCCCTGTCGCCTGAATCATTCCCCCCGTCTCACTGGGTATAAATTCCAGCGTCACGCCAGAGGGTGTGATAAAGGTTCCTTGCATCGTCGCCCCTGATTCTGCCTCAAGGATAAACTGTTGACCCTGAATCGTCACGTTTTCCTGGGTATGCATAATCCAGGTTTGATCGAGTTTTTCGGCTTCAACCACTTGATCCACCAGGACAAACAACCCCGGTACACCAGATACGCCACTATAATCCACCGCCAGCGATCGCAACCAGTTATTGTGTTGTAAACTAACCATACCCGACCCATCAGCACTTGAGAGAAATCCGGTTAACTGTGCTTCATTCCCTGCCTGTTTTTCCGGTAACAACACCACATTTTCATCCCTCTGTGTCCCATCAGATGCAGATCCCGCCGTCGCCCAGCGCCCTCCTAATCCCCAAATCCGGAAACTTCCCGCATCGGGAAATGACCAATGTCCGCCTCTGGGTTTCTCTCGCTTGACAAAAATACTGGTGACAAAATCATTTTCATCCCGCCACTGATTACGGAACGTAAAGAAGCCTTTTTGTTCATCCACCAATACCCGCCCCCATACGTTTGCGGGGTTCCGGGGGGTTACATCTTGAGGATATCCAGCGAAAATATACACCGCTTCATGGGGTAATTCAATGCCAAAACTGTTATCCCCATTCTCACCCCAATGACGGTTAAAGAACCACATAACTCCCGGTAGCAGCCGTTGCGGGACTATCCCCAATCCCACCGCAAAGATAGAACCCGTGGGGCTTAAGCGATGACGCCCATAGCTGGGAATCGCCACTTCCCCTTCTTCACCCACCATCCGGGTTACATATTGGGGTAGAAACCAAGCCGCGTGCGATCGCGTCACCAACTCTTCCCCTAACACTGTCTGATACGCTTGTAGGAAGGGCATCACCGTGAGAAACCAGGGTTCTGTACTATAATGATCACCCTCAGACCCAAAGCCGCGATCGCCAATGCCAATGGTAAGATAGCGTTTAATATTCCGTTCGGCAATTTTCAGCCAACGCCGAGTCTCTACATCCCCCTCCTCCAGTAGCGCCAACGCCGCTAACCCCGCCGCCCCTCGCGCCCTAGCATTCCAGTTACTCGCCGGGTTAGGATTCCAGCCATCACCCGCCGTTCCTTTCACCAGCAGGGCGGTTTGGGAGGCTAACCAATCCGCCACCTGTTGTACCTGTTCCTCATCCCAAGCCGGATAACACAAATCATAGGCTAACGCCACTCCCGCCACTACCGTAGAATGTTCCAGTAAACGGGGTCCAGGTTGGTTCATGGAATTAATCGTAATCTGCCAAGCGGTTGCAGCGGCGGCTTGATCCTGCTGGATTAGGGAGAGGAAGCAATAACCAGCAGCGTGATAGCCCCCGTTTGGCGCATAACCCCCATAACCAATGGGTTGGTCAAGACTCCGTTGCAACTGTGCCAGAATCGCCTCACCCCTGGGCGTTTTAGCCTGTTGACGCAATTGGGGAAGTTGATCTTGGCGAAAAATTAGCCGAGGATGTTCTTGGGGACGCAGAGGACGATGATTTGCCACGGGTTGTGACCAATGGGGAAGAATAATTCCCTGGACTTCTCCCTTGACAGGTTGGTCATTTACTGTTCCAGAATAAGTGCCAATTAGTTGATTATCGTCATGCAAGCGCACTTGGATATCATAATCTGCCTGTCCTGCCAAGGATTGCCAAGGATCAGGACTAATTTGCATCTGCACATCCAGATTCCATAACCGTCCCCGTTGACTCCTCTGGAGAAGTCCCTGATGGTCAGCCTGATTGAACTTCGGCGCAAATCCCCACACTTCGCGATCGCACTTATTCGCATCACAGACTAAATCTAGAGTTATATCCTGATAAACGGGTTCCCCTTCCCACGTCTTCCACACGCCACGTTTTAGGATTAAACGGATATCCCCGGATAACATAGCTGGATCAATCATTTCTGCTGGGGAAGGATGAGAACCTCCTAGCCAGAAGAGAAATGACGCGGCTATAAAATAGAGGATTTTGTTATTCGTCATTGGTCATTCGTCATTGGTAAGGCACCTGTAGGGGCGACCCGCTTGCATAAATTAACAACTCTCATCCACTCAATTGGATCGGGTCGCCCTCTCCTCAAACTGATGCTACACAAACGAGTTTCTCCTGTGAAAAAAAAAGCGAAGCATCCTATGGCTTCCCCCATGGAACAACAAGCGAAGCATCCTCTGGCTTCCCCCTTAAGAAGCAGGGGGACGGGAGGGGGATCTATAAGGGAAGAGGGGGATCTATAAGGGAAGAGGGGGATTGCATTGTGTAGGGGCGGGTTTCACTACTATCTTTTCGGTGACACCCGGATGTGACTAAACCCGCCCCGACTCAGGTTTCTAGACTTCCCGTGAAAAGTCAGGTTAATAGGTAGGTGTTGGAAACCGCCCCTACAGACGGTCGGGTCGCCCTCTCCTTAAATTTAACTTGACACTATAGCACGTTAGTGATGATGTTTATACCCGCAAATAGTTCTGCTATTCATAACCGATACCACTCTTATTCAAGGAACGTTCAGACGTAAATTAAAATTAATTAAACCTAAATTAGCTATCGTTTTTTATATTTTTATAACATCAATGAAAAAAAGACTGGCACAAGCGAAAAAATTGAGCTAGATCCTTCATTAACTCTTACTCCGATGAAATCTGCTCAATGGTGCTTTAGCTGGTTGTTTCTGATTGCGGGTTTAATTTTGGTGGCAAAGACAGCGCCGACTACGAACGCTGAACCGATTACCGCCGCCCCTGATGGTACGGGTACAGTGATTACACCGCAGGGGAATCAGTTTTACATTTCCGGGGGAAGTCTTGATGTAAATGAGGCGAATCTCTTCCACAGTTTCCAGGAGTTTGGCTTAGATACAGGACAAATTGCCAATTTTTTGGCGAATCCAAATCTGAGGAATATTTTGGGGCGAGTGGTTGGCGGAAATCCCTCGCTGATTAATGGGTTGATTCAGGTGACAGGAGGAACGCCTAATTTATATTTAATCAATCCAGCCGGGATTATTTTTGGCACAAATGCCCAATTAAATGTTCCCGCTGATTTCATCGCCACAACCGCGACAGGTATTGGGTTTGGCGATAATCTTTGGTTTAATGCATTTGGGGATAATAATTATTCGCAATTGGTAGGAGATCCCAATCAATTTGCCTTTGATTTATCCCAATCGGGGACAATTGTCAATGCTGGAAATTTAGCCGTTTCTCCGGGACAGAGTTTAACCCTATTAGGGGGAACTGTAATTAACACCGGGGAACTAACTGCACCAGGGGGACAGATTACGATTGCGGCGGTTGAAGGGTCAAATCGGGTGAGGATTTCTCAGTCGGGACAGTTACTGTCATTAGAGATTGCTGCGCCTCGGAATCAAGACGGGATATTATTGCCAATTAGTCCATTAGATGTCGCCGAGTTATTAACAGGTTCAGCAGAAAAAGTCGAGACGGGGGTTGATGTTACCGCATCGGGAGAGGTACAACTGGCGGATTCTCAGATAACTGTGCCAAACGAAACAGGAGTCGCGATTATCTCTGGCACAATCGATGTTTCCACTATTGACGAAACCATTGACGAAACCGTAGGGGCGCACAGCAGTGCGCCCTCCTCCTCACCCTCAATTGGCAATGAAATCAATGTTATTGGCAAAAAGGTAGGGTTACTTTCCGCCAATCTTGACGCATCGGGTATCAATGGTGGCGGTACAGTGAGAATTGGTGGAGATTATCAAGGGGAAGGTACAATTCCCAATGCTGATATCACGTTCGTTAGCGAAGATTCAACCATTAATGCAGATGCTTTAACTGATGGGAATGGGGGACTGGTTATTGTTTGGGCAGATCAAATAACTCGTGCTTACGGTACTATTAGCGCCCGTGGTGGCGAAAATTCTGGTAATGGTGGGTTGGCGGAAATATCGGGTAAAGAAAACCTGATTTTCCGAGGCGTTGCTGATGTCGGTGCGGCGAATGGTGCGTCAGGACATATTCTGTTTGACCCCAAAAATATCACGATAGCTGATGGAGGGATGAATAATGTAAACCTCAATGATGCTTTTGGAGAAAATCCAGGTGAAGATGTCACCTTTGATGCAGATCAGATTTCTGGCTTAACGGGTACTGTCACTCTGCAAGCAAATAACGATATTACCGTTGATGAGGATATTGTTTCTAGCAGTATTAATGATTTAGAATTTCAAGCTGGACGTAGTATTATCCTCAATGCCACGATTGAACTCGACGGTGGCGATTTTAGTGCCTTGATTAATGATGAAAATGCGATTGCAAACTTTCACGATGCGGGAACAGCTCAATTTCAGATAAATAATGGGTCGCAGATTTTAACCAATGGTGGGAATGTCACTATTGAGCATGGAACATTTGCAGGTACAGGCGTTGGTGAAATACGTCTAGAGGGAGCAACAATTGATTCGGGAACTGGCACAATTACACTGACGGGTACAGGTAGAAATGGTACAGATAACAACTATGGACTATTCATTAATGCCAACAGCCGTATTAACTCGGACAATGGAAATATAAACCTAACTGGAACAGGGGGAAATGGTACGGGAGAAGGAAACGCTGGTATTCAAATTCAAGAGAACTCGGTAGTATCATCCACGGGAATGAGTTCGATTATCCTAAATGGGATAGGTGGAAACGGAACCAATCAAAATTATGGAATAGGATTGTTGGCTAATTCAACAATCTCTGCCGAGAATGGAGATATCAGACTAAGGGGTACAGCTGGTGGTACGGTATCCAATAATACAGGCATTAAACTTGATAACGCTTCAGTCGAATCAACGGGGACAGGGACTATTGTTTTAGACGGTACAGGTGCGAATGGGATAAATATTAATCGAGGCATATCTCTCACCGGTGGGAGTACCATCTCTTCAGTAAACGGCACGATTAACTTGACTGGTATTAGTGGTTCCGGAACTACTGGCAATGCCAGTGATGGTATTGTCCTTCGTAATAGTCTGGTAGAATCAACGGGAATAGGAAATATTAATTTAAATGGCACTGGAAGTTCAGGAGAATTATATTCAGCTGGAATAGAAATTCATGCCAACTCTACAGTTGCCGCCGTTGATGGAGATATCCGTCTGACTGGGCAAAGTGGAAGTGCTTCTAATCCTGATATGGACAATTATGGGGTTTGGATTGGTGAACTGACGCTTTTTGCAGGTACTGTCAGAACAACGGGTACAGGTAATATTACTGTAGAGGGAAATCCTAACACCAACAGCAATAACACCATCGGAATTCTCGTAGACCCTCAAGGGTTGGTTGAAACAACCGGAACAGGCACGATTACTTTACAAGGAACTAGGACTGATAATAGACCTGATATTTTGATCAAAGGGACAATCCAATCCAATAGTGGAGATATTTCTCTAATTGCTGATAGATTTCCTTTAGACACGGGCAGTTTTTCGACGGGTACGGGTTCCTTAAATTTACAGCCGTTAACTCCAGATCTAGATTTGGAAATTGGCGGAACAGGAGACGCAACTACTGTTTTCATCAACAGTAACGAACTACAAACCCTCTCAACAACCTTCACCACGATTGATATTGGTAATCCCAACAATACAGGTGTTATTACATTAAATGAGGATTCTACATCCTATCCGATTAATATTATCGGCGGGTCAACCTTAGTCGGTGCCAACCAAAACACAACTTGGGAAATAACGGGTATCGACCAAGGCAATATCGATAGCTTAACTTTCCAAAATATCGGTAATCTAACTGGTGGCAGCGCCAATGATACCTTTGTCTTTAGTGACGGTGCAAATATCACCGGCACGATTACTGGGAATGCAGGTACAGATACCCTCGATTACTCCCCCATTACCACTCCCTTAACCGTAGATTTAGCGGCACTTGGGGCAGAAGATGTGGAAGGAGTTAGGGGAAATGGCAACATCGATAGCACCTTAATCGCCACGGATACCGCCAACACTTGGATGATTACCGATACAAATCAGGGAACCGTCAATGATATAGAATTTACCAACTTCTCCAACTTGACTGGCGGTAACTCAGACGATACCTTTGTCTTCAACAATGATGCCAGTGTGAGTGGTAATTTAGATAGCAAGGTCGGAAATCTGACCTTGACTGGGGATGAAATTAATATTGCCGGAACGGTTTCTGGTACAGGAAACTTAATCATGCAACCCTTAACGCCTAGCCAAGACATTCAATTGGGGGGTGTTGATAGTGGAAATCCCGGTATTTTGGATTTAACGGCAACCAAGTTAACCCAATTGCAACCTGGGTTTACCTCAATTACGATTGGACGCACTAATAGTAGTGGTGTGATTACCTTAGCGGCTGATACTCAGTTTAACGCCCCACTCACATTACAATCCCCCACAGGTTCAGGTTCAATTGACACGCAAGGATTTAGTCTTACCACGCCTGATAATACTTCAATTACCTTACAGACAAACCAAGACATTCGCACAGGCGATATTATCAATCCCGGTGGGAAAACTGAGATTACCAGTATCGGGGGGGGTGAGATTAACCTGCTAATGAGTGGGAATTTTTCCCTCTCCAATCCCACTCTATCCACGGCTGGGGGTAACGTTACCTTAGCCAGTCCCGGAATCATCACGGCTGCGGGTTCTGGGTCAATTCAAACCCGTGGCGGCGATATTATCATCGAGGCGACTGAGATTAATCTGCCCACAATTAACTTGGATTCGAGTAACCCGAATGATACGGGAGGTAATATTAACCTAACCGCGACTACCGGGGCAATTTCTACCCGCGACTTAAATAGTTCTGGACTCAGTGGTGGTGAGATTTTCTTAAATGCAATTACAGCGATTACCACAGCAACTATTAACAGTAGTGGCAGTATTAATGATGGGGGTGATGTCACACTTGACCCCAGTGGGGATATTCAAATTGGACAGCTTAATGCTGAAGGTGGCGATAATGGCATCGGTGGTACAGTAGAGATTACAACCGGACAATTCTTCCGCGCCACCAATAGCTTCAGCAATCGCAATGAAATTGAAACCAGTCTCTCCACGGCGGGGGGTAACGGTGGCGGTGGGATTACGATTCGCCATGGTGGAAATGGCGAAATTCCTTTTATTGTCGGAGATGCAACCACGAATGGGACAATCGGCGCAATTTCCAGTGGTGAATTTACGATTAATTTAGGCGAATCTTTTCTCTTTACCCAGACTGAAGGTAATCTGCAAATTATTAGTGTTGACCGTCCAGATAACCCGCCCCCAGATAACCCGCCCCCAGATAACCCCTCTCCTGATAACCCCTCTCCTGATGACCCATCCCCTAATCCTGAAATCAATCCCGTCAATCTACTAAAATTGCCTGAAGACCCACCGCCAATACTTCAATCCCAACTTCCTGCCCGAGAATTGGATATCGTGGCAGAAGTTGAAGACTATTTTAACCGTCAGTACGAAGATTATTTGGGGCTTTTTGATACTCCGCTTATCACCCTAGCCCAATCCAAAGCTATCCTCAACCGAATTGAACAAGCAACGGGAACTAAACCTGCACTATTGTACGCTGTATTTGTCCCCAGTAACGCCCCCTCACTAATACCAACCGCCGGATTGAATCAAAACCAAAAACCAGGGAGTTCTGAGACGGAACGCGACAGGAGTCAGGATCAATTGGAATTGATTATTGTCACCGCTGAGGGGAAACCTATACGACGTTCTGTACCCGGTGCGACACGAGAAAAGGTTCTCAATACCAGTCAAGAGTTGCGTCGCGCTGTGACCAGTGTTAGCATTCCTCGTCCTTACTTACCCTTAGCGCAACAACTCTATCAATGGTTAGTTGCACCCGTTGAATCGGAGTTAAATACGCAGGAAATTAATACAATTGCCTTTCTCGTGGATAGCGGTTTGCGTTCACTACCCATGGCAATTTTACATGATGGAAATGGATTTCTATTGGAGAGATACAATATTAATTTAATGCCTAGTATCTCTTTAACCGATACTCGCTACGTGGATGTGAGAAATCTGGAAGTCTTGGCGATGGGGGCGTCTGAATTTAGTGACCAAAATCCCTTACCCGCCGTCCCGGTAGAATTATCGACAATTACTGAGAAACTTTGGTCGGGTGAATCGTTTCTTAATTCTGCGTTTACCCTAGAGAACCTAAAAGCAGTTCGCAATCGAACTCCCTTTGGTATCCTTCACTTAGCCACCCACGGTGAATTTAAATCTGGTAAACCGGAAAACTCTTATATCCAGTTTTGGGATACTAAACTATCCCTTGACCAAATCCGAGAACTGGGGTTAAGCAATCCACCTGTGGAACTGATGGTATTAAGCGCCTGTCGCACGGCTTTAGGGGATGAGGAAGCTGAGTTAGGATTTACTGGATTAGCGGTACAAGCAGGGGTAAAATCAGCCTTGGGAAGTCTTTGGTATGTCAGTGATGAAGCGACTTTAGGATTAATGACCACATTTTATTCCCAGTTAAAGCAAGTTCCGATTAAAGCTGAAGCCCTGCGACAAGCACAGTTAGCGATGATTCGGGGTGAGGTGCGATTAGAAGATGGTCAATTGGTTACTCCGAATGGTACGATTCTTTTACCGCCCCAGTTAGCTAAATTACCCGATAGAGAATTGACTCATCCTTATTATTGGAGTGCATTTACTTTAGTCGGAAGTCCGTGGTAAAAAGTACAATTGACTTATTACTTTTTCAATGCTTGTGAAATCGCCCCTTCTAATTCTCGCTTACTCAACTCAGTGATAATAAACACTTCTTGAACCGTTTTGCCAGAGCGAGCAATAATCTTATGTCCACCGCGAATGGGTACAGACACTTTTAACTCTAAGCGAGGACGATGACTCCTGGCTCGTCCAATGACAGCAGGCGTAATCGTTTGAATTCCAGTATAGGTAGTGAGACGTTCCAGAACCGGAATCAAGCCTGGTAAGTGAGTTGAGTGATTCCAAACCAATCTGCCGCCATTGGACTTACCCATGATATGTTTTTGTTTATCTAAATTGCATACTGATCCGTTTTGAGCCAAACCATTACCCCATCTCCCAGACGTGCCATGGCACGTCTCTACACAATTATGCCGCCTCCAGGGGAGCCATAGTTAATCCAGCTCGACTTAGCTGTTGGTGATAGAGTTCGGCTTGTTCCTGAGGACCAACCCAAACAATGGCTTGACCTTCAAAGTGAACCTGATTGGTCAGTTTCCAAGCATGATCACTGTTCATTCCCGGAATATACTTTACCAAGCAGTCATGGACGTGCTGAAAGGTATTGAAATCATCATCGAGAACAATCACCTTATAGTTCGGATAAAGCTTGCGGGTAACTTGACTCGATTTTTCAGGAGCTTGAGTTGGTGCAGCAGATGTCGCTGAACGAGCTGCTGAAATTATCACAGTCATAGGGCTTTTAACAAAATTCTGCTAAAAAAATTCAAAAATGCATCTTCCTAGTTTACCGCAGTTTGGGATTAGTTACTCATATTCATCATGGACGTCCACCAGAGAACCCCATCAACCAGATAAAATCCGCTGATTAGTAAAAACAGGCAATTCGATGTTCCCTGTTCCCTTTACCTAAGCCCTGAGTTGGGCAAAACCTCCATTCCATTAGGAGTTTGTAGCTTTTGTATGACAAACTCTTGATTGACCAAAGCTTGAGGATGAGCTGGATTCAATTCTAATGCCGTTTGCAAGGCTTCCAAGGCTTGAGGATATTGCTCTAAAAACCGCAGCGCAATGCCTTTCCCTGCCCAAAAATCAGCATTCTCTGCATTGATTGCGATCGCGCGATTGTAAGTATTCACGGCATCAGGGTAGCGATTTAATGCCATGAGTACCAGCGCCTTATTATACCATGCCGCCGCCGAATCTGGATTAATCCCAATCGCTCGCTCCGCTGCTGTGTTCGCCTCTTGATAACGTTGCATACGCCAATATAAGGCACTCAGATTCACCCAAATCTCTGCCAGAGTCAAGGTATCCCCCACATTCGCATCCCCTAAGAGCGCCTGTTGATAAGCCGCGAGGGCTTGATCATACTGTCCCAATGTGGTGAGAATTCGGGCATAGTTAAACCAAGCTTTCGAGGAATTGGGGTTAATATTAATCGCCTGTTCTGTCGCCCCTAGCGCCTCTTCAAACCGCCCCATAAACCACAGTGTCGCCCCCCGACTACTCCAGGGATCAGCATAGTCTGGATTGAGTGCTACCGCCCGATTAGCCGATGCCAAAGCCTCTTCAAATCGACCCAAACCTGTCAGCGCATCCGCCCGATGACTCCAAGCATAAGCCGCACCTTCTTTTCCCCAACGCCCATCTCCCTCTTGAATGGCTTGATCGCAAGCGGCTAGGGCGTCTTCATATTGACTCAGTTGATTGAGCGTGGCACATTGATTGGCTAAGGCTAAAGCATAATTGGGACTAATTTTTAGCGCCCATTCCTGAGAGGTTAATGCTTCACCCGGTTTACCAATAATTAATAAAACTTTCCCTTGTTCCGTCCAAGCCGTTGCATCCTTGGGATTAATCGCCAGAGCTTGATCATAAGAGTCGAGGGCGGCGTCATACCGTCCCAACTGAGCCAAAATTTTACCGCGATTTGTCCACGCGATCGCGGGATTTTGATTTCCCCAATCCCCATTGACTTGTAATGCGCGTTCACAGGAGGTGAGGGCGTCATAAGTCCGATCTAATTGGGACAATAACAGACACCGTTGCGCCCAAGCCAGGGAATAATTCGGATTACTTTGAACCGCTAAATCAAATGAAAATAGCGCCTTTTCCCGTCTCCCTTGTCCCCAATTGGCTAATCCTTGATGATACAACGCATAAGCCCGCGTCACTTCATCCCAGTTTTCATCAATTTGCAAAGCCGTTTCACAATCAGTCATCGCGGCTTCATAGTTTGCCAATTGAATGTGCGCCGCGCAGCGCTTTGCCCAAGCTTCAGAATGTCTCGGTTCAAGGCGAATAACCTGACCATAAGAGGCGGCGGCTTCGGCATAATTATCTAATGCCCGTTGAATATCACCTCGATCAATCCAGGCTTGAGGTTCATTGGGATTCAACGCGATCGCTTGATCACAGGCTTCTAGGGCTTGTTCATAATTTTTAGCATCTTTTTGGGTAGCACAAAGGCTAGCCCAGTAACTAAAATCTTGTAACTGTAATCCCTCTTCATTTTGGGCATTTAGACTCTGGGAGGAGGATACAGTTACCCATAAAAAGGTACTTAGAAAAATCGAAATAATTTTGTCATTTGTCATTTGTCATTTGTCGTTTGTTAATTGGTGACTCGTGACTGGGGATTGGGGATTGGGGATTGGGGATTGGTGACTCGTGACTGGGGATTGGGGATTGGGCGAAGCATTCGCGCTCTTGTGTTAGCAGAAATCCGATACATTGGGGCGCGAATGCTTCGCCCCTACAAATTGGCTTCCCCATCTTCCTATTGCCTA
This sequence comes from Coleofasciculus sp., assembly GCF_046565525.1. NCBI lineage: Bacteria > Bacillati > Cyanobacteriota > Cyanophyceae > Coleofasciculales > Coleofasciculaceae > Coleofasciculus > Coleofasciculus sp. Next base: position 14,346 of record NZ_JBKHUP010000017.1, read on the forward strand.
TTTCCGACAATTATCACAATGCCCACATTTTAATCCCATCGCCTCCTTTTTAAACCCAAACGCTTTTAATAAAAACTGCCAACGACATTGGCGAGTTGTCAGGTATTGTGTCATCAGTTTCTGTACCTGAACTTGGTGGGAACTTAATTGAGCCAAAGCGCGGGAATCTGGGGATGGGTGTTTGTGATAGTGAAATGGATCTTGCCATTCCAATTGTTCAGCACTGTGCAGCAGAGCTAATGCGACTTCACCCTGGCGAAATTCCTGGGAGACGGCGGCTACATTCCCCTGTTCGGGTAGCTTTTTGACTAAGCGTTGTGCCTGTTGGTATTGCGATCGCATCTGATCGACAAAAAACTGACGCTTTTGCTTATCCTCTGAATTTAACCACCCCGTTGGCTCACTGATCAACGTCAGCGCGTCTGCGGGTTTGCCATCTCGTCCGCCGCGACCGACTTCTTGGATATATTCTGATAATAATTGGGGGGGCTGAAAATGTACCACCCAACGTACATTGGGCTTATTGATTCCCATCCCAAAGGCGCAAGTACAAACCACAAATTGAGTTTTGCCACTCAACCAAGTCTGTTCAACATCTCGGCGTTCCTGGGAACTTAACCCGGCGTGGTAGGGGGATGTAGCATAACCCCGTTCCCCAAACCATTGGGCTAATTCTTCACTATCTCGCCGCGAACGGACATAAACTAACCCAGATTGGCGATTTCTGGCTTGAATGAACTGTAACATCTTCTGGCGGCGTCCGCGTGGTGTCCAGACGATTTGCACGTCTAGGTTGAGATTTTGGCGATAGGGGCTGATTAAAAAGGCTTGGGGGTGTTTTAATTGCAACACCTTACTGATGGTGTCTTGGGCGCTAGGATCAGCCGTCGCCGTAAATGCCGCGATCGGGATTTGGCTGCCGGGGGGTTTAGACTTGAGTAGGGTGGGTCGTACTGCGCCTAGACGCCGATAAGCGGGTCGAAAGGTATCGCCCCATTGGACGAGACAATGTGCTTCATCTAGAATTAATCCATTAATTTTTAGATTGGGTTCGTGGAGTCGTTCCCAGACGGGCGCACTTAATAGGGTTTCTGGGGAGAGGTAGAGTAATCGGAGTTGCTGGTTTTCTAGGGCTTGCAGGGTTTTTCGGCGTTGTTGCGGGGCTAATTCGCTATGTAACAGGGCGGCGGGTAAGTTGCGATCGCGTAATTCCTGTACCTGATTTTCCATTAGAGCAACTAATGGTGAAATCACCAAGGTTAATCCGGTTTGTAAGAGGGCGGGAAGTTGAAAACAAATCGATTTACCACCACCTGTCGGTAAGACAATCAGTGCATCTCGCCCTTCCAAAATACTCCGAACAATCTCACCTTGAGGCGGGCGGAAATTATCATATCCCCAGATTTTTTTAAAGGCGATGCGGACATCGTTCCAGGATGTTGTTTCGGTAATGCTCATGGGTATAGAGAGACGTTAGGGATAGTTGTAGATATCTGAACCTGATCCTTGTTTGTCTTTATAGGTTATATTTTTACTGACTCAGGGAACAATGCTTTAGGGTTCGCTAGTCAGTCACTACACTAGCATAAGCCTGTTTCTATCACATTCTATAAAGTTAGATTAAATTTTTGGTGAATATTAGTTATAATTTTACATTACTAAAAGTAAAATATCTCTAACTTTAAAGATTGCTTCATTTTTAAACAAAATATGATTCTGTATCTTTGGGTTGCAGGGTAAAATGTGATCACAAGTGATCAGCTGTTCGGCATTTAAACCTTGATGTCAAAAATTGCTCTCATCCTTGGTGTGCGAGCATCTTGCTCGCTACTAATACCAACAAGAATGGAATCCTTGTCAGGGGTTTGAGGTGTAGGGGTATGCCCATTAAAGGCGTGAGAGCTGGCAAATGCATCCCCTTTATCAGGACGAAGGGGTGTTACGTTTTGCGTTTGAACGACTTCCCCTGCTTCCAGACGTACCAATTGCCTATTTCTACATGGCTGCCGCTGTTTCTTCTATTGAGAATTTAGCCAAGGTTTTGATCGACTTGTTTCAGTGCTATTTCCAGATCCGTGGTGAGCTGTTGAGCACCTTTTTTAGCCGACTGGGTGCAATACTTGGCTACATCTAAAGGAGATCCAATATTAATCTGAATATCAGAACCCCGATGAGGAATGGGTTCGCTATAACGGATGCTAACAGGTACAATTTTTAATCCCAAACCGGGTTGATTGGATTCGGCTTGCAGGGCAATTCTCGCCATACCGGGTTTAAGTGGATTAACCTCACCATGTCGAAAAATATTACCTTCGGGAAACATCACCAGTGCTTCGCCACGACGCAGGAGTTCAACACTATGCCGGATACTGCTGATTCCCGGGTGTTTCGTATTCACCGGAAACCCACCCAGGCGCCGGATAAACCAACCTTGTAATCCTTTAATTTCATCTTGCGACACCATAAACCGCAAATCCCTTCCTGTGACAGGTTTCCCAGCGGCATAAGCTATGGTTAACCCATCCCAACGCGATCGATGGGTAGGTGCTAGAATAACTGGACCAGTTTTGGGAATATTGTCTTGTCCAGTAACTTGCAGCCGCCCAAAATAAAGGGGCATGAGGATACGACGCCCCAACGGATAGAAGATTGAGGTTAACCAAGGGGAAACACTGGAGTTAACGGGAACTACTTTGGCGGAATTAACCGTCTTTAGATCGGGTTTGTCCAAGGTTGAGGACGTTTGGTTCTGTTCACGGGATTGGAGTTGCATCATAGGGGATTCAGTTTTTGCTGTGTTTCGACTCTCCACTTTTACCTTATGAGGTCTGACAACCCCTGTCGTCTACTGAAGGGACAGTTCTATTAATGTCATGGTTAAGGGTTGATTATCGCTCGCGCTGGCGTCGTTGGGCAAACCAGGATTGAAGTTGCCCTCGACACTCTGATTCCATAATGCCAGCAAGGACAGGTAAGTGATGGTTGGAGTAAGCGCTATCGGGAATATTGGCAACGGTTCGGATTGTGCCAGTTTTGGGTTCATCAGCACCGTACACCAGCAAACCTAGCCGCGCCAAAATGATCGCCCCAGCACACATGGCACAAGGTTCTAAGGTGACGTAAAGGGTACAGGTGTTTAAATGCCAGGTTTTTAAGGCTTGACCGGCTGCACGCAAGGCGAGGATTTCGGCGTGGGCGGTAGGATCATGATCGCGTTCTCGACGATTTTCTCCGGTGGCGACGAGGTTATCCTGATTATCAATAATCACTGCACCAACGGGGACTTCCCCCGCTTCACCGGCAGATTGCGCGATCGCGAGAGCCTGATTCATCCAGTGGCGATGCTTTTGATAGGCAACTTGATTAATGGGGGGTAACATTTAGAGTAGATATATGAAGAAACTTTAAACAACCCTTGACGACTTTACTCTAGTGAGAATTAAAAGCGTGTACTCTCAGAATCAATCGAGTCATTCAGCGTCTGCGGCTTCCCCAGCTTTCCAGACGCGCCATGGCGCGTCTCTACATGCTTCCCCTCACCACAATACTTATTCAGAAAGCCCTAACTATTGGGTTTTTCTGGTGCTGTGGATTATTTTACTTGTACCGTCTCTCACTGGATGTGGGATTAGTCCCAAGACAGAAGCTGGGGCGCAACCCAAACCCCCTGGTGCAGAAGAGAAAACCAGTACAGCCGTGGATGTCGCGATCGCACAAACGGGATGGGTGTTAGAACCAATAGAATATACAGGTCGAACTCAACCCCTGCGGGATGTCTCACTGCGATCTCAAATGGAAGGGCGAGTGTTGAACATCAATGTTGATATCGGTGATCCGGTTAAACAAGGACAAATTTTAGCTCAAGTTGATGACGCCTTATTGCAAACGGCTGTAACTGAAGCACAAGCCGAACTCGCCGCCCTAAATTCAGAAGTCGCCCGCGCTCAAACTCAGGTGGGAAATGCCCAAGCGAGGGCAGAACAAGCCCGGTTAGAATTGCAGCAAGCTAAAGTAGATGCGATACGGCTACAAAACCTAGCGCAAGAAGGAGCAATTTCTCGACAAGAAGCAGAATTAGCCCAAACCGCCGCCGCAACCGCGCAACAAAACCTACAAGCCACCCTTAAGCAAATTAGCACCGAACAACAAGCTGTCGCGGCGGCGCAAGGACGAGTGAAGGCGCAGCAAGCAATTTTGGCTCAAAATAAGGAACGTCAGTCCTATTCTTTACTCGCCTCCCCGATTAACGGTGTGGTATTAGAACGAGTCACCGAACCAGGAAATCTAGTTACACCGGGAAGTGAACTTCTCAAGTTAGGGGATTTTACTCAGGTGAAGGTAGAAGTTCGGGTTTCAGATAGAGAACTAGCGAATATCAAGGTGGGACAATCGGTAACGGTGAATTTAGACGCACTTGCCAATGAATCGTTTTCCGGAAAAGTGACCCGAATTTCTCCCGCAGCTGATAGTGAAGCCTTACAAATCCCTGTAGAGGTGACGATTCCTAACCCGAATCGTCAAATTGGTAGTGGACTTTTAGCACGAGTTAGTTTCACACCAAATACCCAAGCCCAAGTTGTTGTTCCGCAAACGGCGCTAGAGGTTGGCGGAGAGTCAGGGCGTGGAGATACTCAGATGGCGAAAACGAATCAGCCGACTCAAACATCAGAGAAATCAACGGTGTTTGTCGTGGTTGAAAATGGTGCTGAATCTACAGTTGAAGCACGTCAAGTAGAAATTAGCGATCGCGCCAAGGGTAGAGTGGCTATTGTATCCGGTTTAAAGCCAGGGGAACGGTTTGTAGTTCGCACTGATGCGCCGTTAAAGGATGGCGATACGGTTCGTTTGAGTATTTTATCAGTAAGCTCTTTGTAGGTTGGGCCCTTGGAACAAAACCCAACACCAACAAGCCACGGCGATTGAAATCGCTGCTACACAAACAAAGTTCGCCTACGCGGACTAAATTATAACGGGAGTATTTATATCATTTCCGGTCAAACACCGTGCATAAAAACACCTGAAACGATGGCACTGCTATATTAGTTCACGAAGCGTGGACTTGAGCTATTAGCCCGGAGTTTGAACTCCGGGCTTCGGGCGGATGTCGGGGCTATTTTAATAACACAACTTGTACAAAAACACAACCCAATCTGAATAGGTTTTCCCCTCAATCTCTCAAATAGTCTGATCACAGGCGTTACAGTGAAGAAAATAGGCGCAATCTTAAGAAAAAACCATGTCTCAAACCACGATTGAATCGGCTCCTGTTGATTTAGCTCTACCGCCAACCCAGTATGACTTACCCTGCGATGACGATATTCCCATGGAAACTCAGCGACATTTTTTACAAATGCAAATGCTTAGGGATACTCTCGTCGCGTGGTTAGCTCAACGAGAGGATGGCTATGTCGGCGGTAATATGTTCCTCTATTTTAGTGCGGCTCAAATCAAAAACCAAGACTTTCGCGGTCCTGATGTCTTTGTCGTGTTGGGAGTTACTAAAGGGGAACGACTCAGTTGGGTTGTGTGGGATGAAGGCAAAGCACCGGATGTTGTAATTGAGTTAATTTCTGATAGTACAGCCACTAAAGATAAAACCGAAAAGAAACAAATTTACCAAGACAAGGTGAGAGTACCGGAATATTTTTGGTACAATCCCTTTGATTCAGAGGATTGGGCGGGATTTAGTTTACAAGGTGGCGTGTATCAACCCATAGACTTGGATGAACAAGGGCGATTTATTAGCCAAGTATTAGGTTTAGCCTTAGTGCGTTGGCAAGGTTCCTATAAAGATATTCAAACAACCTGGCTGCGTTGGGCGACATTAGCGGGAGAGTTGTTACTCACTCCTGAAGAAGAGGCGGCGCAAGCTCAACAGCAAGCTGAACAAGCTCAACAGCAAGCTGAACAAGCTCAACAACGAGCCGAACAAGCTCAACAGCAGACTGAACAGGCTCAACAACGAGCCGAACAACTGGCTGAACGCCTACGAGAAATGGGAATTGATCCAGATGAAGTTTGAAAAGACTTAAGCCCTGAACTAAAGTTCTGGCTCAAAGCTTAAACCCGTTTAAACGGGTTCAAAGTCTTACCCCGTAGGGTGGGCATTGCCCACCAGCCAAAATTTCAGTACCATTCATAATCTTTAGGGTCAGATTATCGATGCAAAAACTTTCGGGTGCTGCGGGTGGAAGTTGGCGAGTCATTGATAAAGGAAGCAGAATTTTTGAATTATTGGAATACACGAGGCGTTTACTTGGAGAAAAACGTATGAAGACCAGTTTACTTTCAATTCAGCCTGTAGAAGGAACAAGTGAATTTAAAATTCTGATGTTGATTGGTGATAATCGCCAGCAATTTACTTTTACGGTTGAGCATCCTGAACAAGAATCATTTACAGTTATTGGTGGAGATATTGATTTCTGTAAGTTTTTCAGGTTCAATCAACATATATCAGCTAAAGTAGGGGATTTAGTCGGGCAATTTGAGCAGGGTAAAATCGTGGAATTACCTGTGAATGTGGGTGATTTTTATACTCCAGAAGCAGCGATGGAACGGCAAAGGGATTGCTGCCAAAGAGAACGGGTTTGATGATTCATCGTTGGATTTATTAGGACGATGTTCTATGTCACAGGATTTAGGCACAAACATCACATATTGTAGGGGCACGGCATTGCCGTGTCCCTACAGGTAGCAATCCATTAGGACAAACGATCTATTGTAAATTATTGTTCTTCAGGTAATTGTAATTCAGCGAAATGCTGCTTGCGTCGTTCTTCCATCACCTCAGTTCTAGGCAAATCCTCAATTGCTACTCCCTGATAAGCCAGCATCATGATATTGAGCATTAAAGAGAATTGAGCTAACTCTTGCAGTACACTATCCTCTATTATTAAGGTTCTCAATCCTATCAAGTCAACTGTGAGATTAGAGATTGTCCTTGACCCAACTTTTAAAGGCTTGAATGGCTTGGGTTCTGCCAGAACTTAGACTCTGCTGAACGTAACGATTGACTAATTCAATGATGGGGATATCTGGAAACGTGGGACTCGAGTCAGACTCTATATACTGTCCATCTGGCAAAACATTAATCTTTAGCTCTCCTCCTGCATATCGCCAGAGTTCCGGCACTCCTAGGATTTGATAATTATCCAAGTTTGTGCGAGAAGTTAGATCAATCTCTATCGCCAAGTCTGGTGGAGGATCTACTGTCAGATCAAGCCGATTTTTACCGATAATTAAGGCAGCATTTTGAATGTAAAAGCAAGCATCTGGTTCTACAGCTTGAGTCATGCACTCATTTTTTAAGGTTGTTGAACCTAATGATTCAAATACAATCTGTTGTGCGTCCAATAAAAATTTTACCATGTCGCCAATAATCTCTTTGGCTTTTTCATGTTCAGGAAGGGGAACCAGAATTTCTAATCGACCATTACTATAGGAAAGTCTCGCGGCGCGATGTTCTCCCAATTCTGTTAAAATCGTTTCAAATTGCTGCCAGCTCACATCCTCTAGTAGTAATTGATGTCCCGGTTGAACCTTTAATTGTCTTAACTCCAATAGCATGAGGATTCATCCTGTTTCTTGACAATATATCGACCTCGTAAAACACTAATTGCCGCATTCATTCCCTGACGACTCATTTCAAACATGGGTAATAAACGGGCAATTTCTCCATCCGTGATATTTTGCCACCATTGATTTGGCGTTGGATTCAACCAAGCGCAATACCGTACTGACTGCTGTACCTGCTTAATCCATACTTTAGTGCTTTCAATCCGTTCTTGGTCAAAATTCCCCCGTGCGGCTCCTGCATCGCTGACAATCAGTACAGGGATGATTGAAAATTACCTTTATTGTAGCGATCGCGCTATGGGGCATCGCGTCTGCACGGCTAGCAGTCTTGAGATTTTTTGCCTTGCTTATTGGAGTATCTTTATCAATTTAATTTACCCAAACTCATAGCCTTGATTCACCCAGTAATGCCAATCGGCGATCGCCTGCTGCGTTTGTGCATCTGCTTCTGGAGCCTCTAGCTGAATCAACGGCACTGCTAGCGTATCATCATCCCAGGTAATCTCCACAAACATTTCCTGTTCACACTCCTCTTCTGGTGCCATCCCCACCACTTCTACGGTTGCTTCTTCTTTCAGAGGGGAAATGCGTCGCTTACTGATGCAGACGGCTGTGAAGGGAAACTGCATTGTGTCCTCTAAGTAGTAGTACCAGCCCATTGCCTGCTCTTCTAGGCTGTATGCATCCACCACAATGTCCATTGTGATCCGCTCTTCTCGTTCTGCATCCCGTTCCAATTTCACCATAACCTAACTTCCATTCGTTGCTGTATGGTACACCCAAATTAAAGGTTAACGCCCCTCTGCCAAGTCAGCATAAATAAACATCTCGACTCCCAACAGGATTATAAGTCTCAGTTACTGGAGAATATAGAGTCACCGCAAACCAAGCTATATGAGGTGGATCAGCATTTAGAATCTGATATTAGTCCGAGTATAAAAGAAGTATTAGATTGGATCTCTACTAGCTCCATTAAACTAGCACAAAGGATTGTTAGTAATGCTTTAGAAGATTGCCCTAATCTGAAGCAAGTAGTAAAGAGTAACAGTAGTTTAGAGAAGCGAATAAACTGGGAGTTTGAAAAATACTTACAAAATATTTCTAACTCTTTGCGTACAAAGCATCGGAAACTCCTGGATCAACCACCAATATCTCCATTTACCACGAAAGAGGGAAGCTTATTTACTTGGGAAGAAAGAACAAAATTCAAAGCTGAGGAAGGTAGATTTTATACGTTAGCTATTCAAAGCCTTAAAGATGTCATACCTAAACGATACTCTGAAGAAATAAAACTGGAAATTATTGATTACGTCAATAATTTAAGAGACAATCTTCCCCGATAAAAATTTAAATTTATAAGCTAATTATATCTCTCCAGTACCTAGAGTGAAAAACCCAGTTTCTAAAGCATTCCACTTACGGATAATCATTAGTAAATCATATCACCATATCTAGCAGAAAGCCGTGTCTCACTCTCCTCCACTTTTCCCAATGCGCGACTTATTGAACTAATTATCCTTACTTCTTCCGGGTCTATACCTGCATCTATTGCTCGTTCTTCTGCCTGTTGCAAGTCTGCCAAAATTTGAGTGCGCCAGCTTCTCAAGACCTCAAGAGGCAAATCCTTAAAATTATCTGGATACATATTCAAATCTGCTGGTAAGTACTTACCTTAGACTTACCGTAAACAAAGCAGTCATCCGGAAAAAGACAAGTTGCTGACGTAGAGTAGCCGAAATGTAGTTCATGCTGATGTCTGTAAGCGTTTATAAGCATGAGCCTTTGCCAAACGCACCCAATGTTCTAAGAGTAAGTACCGATCGCGTTCAACTTCTTCTGAGTGGGAAAGAGTACCAGATTTATTCCGATCCAGCAATTCACTCATGCGATTCTGGAATTCAGGTGTGGGGCGAATGGCAAGGATCACGTCTGGGCTGGGTTGACTAGCCAGCAATTCGACGATCTGAATTTCGTCTTGATACGAGATGGTTTCTGCGGAGGTGAATTCCTGAAGGGCGCAATCCAGGGGTTCTGGGAGACGATCGTCCAATTGTTGCAGTTTCTCACCGAGGCGATCAGGAATTTCTAGGGTAATTTGCATAGTTCGGTGATCTAAGGATAGGAATTACATTGATTTTAACAAGCCTGCGATCGCGCTCTTTGTCAGCCATGCAGGTAATACCTAAAACCTAACATCTATCCCCACCACAGGACTTATGAATAAAGGGCGACCCGACCTAATTGAGTGGATTAGTGTTATTAATTAGATAAAGCGGGTCGCCCCTACAGGTTGTTCATTAACTCAGAAATAAAAAGCTGGCGACTTCGACAGAAGCAACCATCGGAGAACCGTCTAAGTCTAGACGCGCCCAGATGCTATTCACTTGCGGTACATTTGCCAACGCCTCTGCAACCAAGTCTGTGCGATCGCGCACATTGGCAAAGTCAGGTAAATTCTGAACAATGCGGGTGAGTTGTAGGAAGTCTGGCTGAGATAGCTGAACTGTCACAGTTACTACTCATACGGCAAGAAGACTGTTCTATTCTGGCTTAGGGTAATATTTAGTTATTACAGCTAGCATAATCCATCAGGTGTGCGTTTATTCGTCTATTTCAAAGACGACACCTTCATAAAGCAATTCAATCGGAAATTCAAATTCAATGCTGGATAGAGTGATAGTATCTCCCGCCTGGTAAGGATAGTAAAGCCACATTCTTCCCTCTCCGCGAGAGTAACGTTCGACAGAGATTGTTTCTGAGTCAATCAAGATATACTCTTGCAAACTGGGAATTGTCAAATAGTAAGTGAATTTTTCCCCTCTATCTTTAGCACTTGTACCAGGAGAGAGAACTTCTACAATAAGTTTAGGCTTTTGAATAAACTTGCGAGCGTTAAGGTCTTGAGGGTCGCAACTGACGATAACATCAGGATAGTAGTAAATGATCTTCGGACTCACTTGCACCTTTACGTCTGAGACATTAACCCGACAACCTCTGGAACCTAGATGAGGACGTAAGGCTGTGTAGAGATTCAGAGCAATATCGTTATGAGGAATCGTACTGCCTGTCATAGCAAAGACTTCACCCTTGACATATTCATAGCGAATCTCTTGCTGAGATTCCCATTCGAGATAGTCCTCAAAGCTCATTTTGGGCGATTTTTGGGGAGTGGCTATCATAACCAAAATTGTTCAAGATTGCTTTGATTGTAGCAGTAGGGGCAGGCTCAGTATCATGCGTGTCAACTTAAGCTGAAAAGTCCGGTGAGAGGGAGAGCCTGAATCATAGGGGTCAGTCGTCGGTACTCAGGCTGAGATAGCTGAACCGTTACCGTTGCTGCTCCTATAATGGTGTAAGTGTCGAGAGAATTTCTTGATTACCACAACTATTAACGTTTAGTGTGTACCCCAGGCATTAACTGACCTGGCAAAACTTTTTCTGCCACGTTAACGTTTTACAAAAGTTTACTTATTTTGATAAAATTTGTATATCTTAATACATTAATCAACCACGATTTCTGAACTGGTTTTCTAGTCCTAAGCCAATGATTGATTAATTAATCGCCAATAACCAATGACAAATAATCCATTAAGTATTAGTGCGATCGCGATTCGCCGCCATATCGGTACCCTCGTCTTAACCCTAGCCGTGATTGTGCTGGGGATATTTTTCATTCTCCAGATTCAGGTCGATTTATTACCCTCGATTACCTATCCCCGTATTGGTTTACGTTTGGGGGCGCCCGGTATCTCACCAGAGGTGGCGGTTGAGGAAATTACTAAACCCTTAGAAGAAGGATTAAGCGCGACTGAGGGCGTTGTCCAAGTCTTCTCCCAAACTCGCGAGGGACGGATCAGTTTAGACTTGTTTTTTCGACCAGGGGGTGATATTGACCAAGCACTGAATGATGCAACAGCGGCGTATAACCGCGCTCAGTCTAATTTACCCGATATTATTGAGGCACCGCGTTTATTTAAATTTGACCCCTCTCAATTACCTGTTTATGAATTGGCGCTGAAATCTCCATCCCTAAAGGATGTGGATTTGCGCGTATTTGCGGATGAAGAACTCAGCCGTGAACTGAGTGTTGTTCCCGGAGTCGCCTCCGTGGATGTGTCTGGCGGGGTAACGGAAGAGGTCAGAGTTTTGATTGACCCGAATCGTTTACAGCTATTAGGATTAGGATTAACCGATGTCCTAGATGCCCTAGATGAGCGCAATCAAGATGTGGCGGGGGGACGGATACGGGGGGAAGAGTCAGAACCCTTGACGCGGACGATGGGACGTTTCCAAGATGCGGAAGAACTGCGGAATTTGTCCTTTGAAATAGACGATACAGACGCAACAAATCCTTCTCGTCGTGTCTATCTGCGGGATTTTGCTGAGGTTATTGATGGAACGGAAGATAAACGGGTATTTGTCTTTCTGAATGGAGAACCAGCGGTTAAACTTAGTATTCAGAAGCAACCGGACGCGAATACGATCGAAGTTGTGAATGGGGTAAAAAAACGCATTGAACAGCTACGGGAATCTGGTTTAATTAAAGAGGATATTGAATTATTAGCTACCTTGGATGAGTCAATTTTCATCCAGAATTCTATTGCCAATGTGGCGAGTTCGGGGTTAGTGGGAGCCACGTTAGCGGCGTTTGCGGTGCTGTTGTTTTTGGGTTCATTGCGGCAAACCTTAATTATTGTAATTGCGATTCCCCTAGCCACCCTAGCCGCTGTGATTTTAATGCAGTTATTTGGCTTATCCCTGAACGTGTTTAGTTTAGGGGGATTGGCGTTAGGAGTCGGGATTGTCGTGGATAACGCGATCGTTATGCTAGAAACGATCGCAGCCGGGGTGTCTGATAATCCAGGTGTAGGGGCGGGTTTGACCGATACCATTGAAGAAAAAACCGATAACGGAACTAAACCCGCCCCGTCTCAATCCATCATTTCCCAAGCTGAACGGTGTTCCCAAGAGGTAGAATCAGCGCTGATTGCTTCCACCAGTACTAATTTAGTCGCTGTCCTACCCTTTTTGCTCATTGGTGGGTTTTTCTCCCTCCTGTTTAGTGAATTAATTTTAACCATTAGCTTTGCTGTCGCCGCCTCTTTGGTTGTCGCGTTGACGGTTGTACCAATGCTTTCGTCTCGCCTCTTGGCAATCCCTTGGTCAAGTGGCTTAAACCGATTTTGGCTATTGCAAGCCTTTAATCGTCGCTTTGCAGCCGCAACCCTTGGTTACAAAGGGTTCCTGGCGCGGGTGCTGCGGTATCGCCTTCTGGTAATCGCCCTCGCTGTTTTAATTCTAGGTGGGGGAAGTTTAGCCTTAGCTAGTCAAATTCCCCAAGAAATTCTGCCCCGAATTGATACCGGACAAGCCCGAATGTTTGCCCAATTTCCACCAGGAACTACCCTGGATCAGAATCGACAAGTGATGATGGCGGTGGATGATATTCTCTTAGCGCAACCGGAAGCCGAGTATGCGTTTACCACATCTGGCGGGTTTTTGTTTGGTGGGAATACATCAGAAAACCTGTTACGCGGGACGAGTACAATTGCGCTGAAATCTGATAGTAATGTCGAGACATTTATTGAACGAGTCAATCAGGAATTGCAGACGTTAAATTTAGTCCAAACTCGTCTGCGCCTGAGTCCCGGTGAAGTGCGGGGAATTATTTTAAGTAATTCGCCGGTGCGCGGGGCGGATTTAGATATTGGATTACAGGGGACAAATACGCAGCAATTAGAAGCCGCAGGGCGTCAAGTGTTAAAGGCGTTAGATGAGCGCGTTACCTTAGCAGCGTTTCGCCCGGATGCAGATGATCGCCAACCCGAAATTCAGATTCGTCCCGACTGGGAACGAGTCGCCCAATTGGGTTTAACCGCCCAGGAAATTGGCGATACGATTCAAACCGCGATCGCAGGTTCGGTATCGACTCAGTTACAACGGGGCGATCGCTTGGTCGATGTGCGGGTACAGCTTGATCAAGCGGCGATTCAGCGCGTGTCTCAGATCAAAGAATTACCCCTATTTACCAATAATAATCGTCAAATTTACTTAGGTGATGTAGCGGCGATTGATCAAGGACAAGCGCCGGGTGAAATTCAGCGGATAAATCAGCGCCAAGTGTTCTTAATAGCGGGGACATTAAATGAAGGTGCAACCTTGAGTGAGGCGTTAGCGGAAACTGATGCGGTGTTAGCCGAATTAGATTTACCAGATGGTGTATCTATTTTACCCAGTTCCGCTAGTGAAACCAATCAGCAACTCCAAAATTCACTGAAGGTGCTGGGAGGATTAGCCGCGTTTATGGTGTTTGTGGTCATGGCGGTGCAGTATAATTCCCTGATTGACCCCTTGGTGATTATGCTGACTGTACCCCTCGCCTTAGCCGGGGGAATTTTGGGACTGTATCTCACCCAAACCGCCATGGGCGCAACGGTTCTAGTGGGGGCGGTACTCCTGGTAGGGATTGTGGTAAATAACGCGATCGTGATGGTCGAGTTTGCCAATCAAATTTATGAGCGAGAAAAGGTTGACCGCAAAACAGCGATTTTGCAAGCCGCGCCTCAACGTTTACGACCGATTTTAATGACCACAATCACCACAGTTTTAGGCTTGTTTCCTCTGGCGCTGGGGATTGGGCAAGGGTCAGAGTTTTTACAACCGTTAGGTGTGGTGGTATTTTCGGGATTGTCCCTAGCAACGGGATTGACGCTATTTATTATTCCCTGTTTCTATACATTGCTTCATGATAGTTTTGGGGATAAGAATAGGAAAAAAAGAATGAAGGGAAGAACAGGGAAAAAGGTAGAGGTAACAGAGAACAGAGGTAAGACTAGAGCATCAGTGTAGTAATAGCCGTTAGAAGAAAATTATAATTGTTATAACCCGCGAAGGCGGGTTTGGTCTGTGTAGCTGCGGTTTAAACCGCCCAGCTTGATTCTCCCGCGATCGCACTTAAGGCTGGTGGGCATTGCCCACCCTACTCATCAGAATCCCCGTAAAGGACTAACTTCCAGCACACCATTCGGCTTAAACACCACCTGAAACTGAGCTAAGGGTTGGTCGGGAACAAATCCAGTTTCCTCACTGCCAATACCAGCCGCTTCTGGGTCAGCTAAATCTGCCAACGGTGTTTCCGCTACATAATCCCAAGCTGGTTGATTGGTCGGTTCGTAGTCCGCGATCGTGCCATCTTCAGTGACAGCCACTCGGTAATTTAATGGTCTTCGTGATAGCGGTGTTCCTTCCCAACGTTCGTCTAACGTGCTGTAGAGTTGATTATTTAATTGTCTCAGTAACCTCCGCTCCGTGATTTCGGGTCCTAAACCAGGTTCTTCCTGATAGCCTTGCCAAGGACTGATTTGCAACACACCACCTGGGGTAAATACCACCCGGAACAGAGCAAAGGTTTCTCGGCTTGCTGTACCGCCTTCTGTGGGAATATAGCTCAACTCCGGTAAGGGAGTTTTTGCCGCACTATCAATAGGCGTATCATCAACGGGCTTATACCCTAGAATATCTCCGTCTCCGCCAACCGTAACCTGATACTCTAAATTCTGATTTAACCCTTCCCGGTTATCCCATTCTTGATTGAGTTCTCTGTGCAGATAACGCTTCAAATAACTCAACTCCGTTGGATTCGTAATCTCTCGAGTTGAGGTTAATTCGTCCTCCAGTTCAGCCGCCGAAGGGGGACTTGAGGTGGGGGTTGGGGTGACTTGACCTGGGCTATCTGGGGTTGGAGACGTTGTTTCCGTGACCTCAGACTCAGAGGCTGGCTTGGGAGGACGCACTTCTGGGACGGGTACAAAGAATAAAGCCAACGCTGCTACAGCTAAACTCGTCACACCAATCGCAGTGGGTGCGGTTCGCTGGGCGACGGATTGGTCAGCTTTGCGATACCGTCGGGAAATCGGTTGTAAGGGTACAGCCAGATCAGGCAACGTGTGCTGATCCGCGAGGAACTGATCGATCGCCTCAACCAAATCAAATAGCTGTACCGTTGTCAAATCAAGCTGTACAGGATTTTTGCCATCTATCCCTCCCGCAGAAGTCCCTGATGCGCTATGGGAATCAGAAGTAACACCCGAAAGAACTTCTGCGGTTTGCCCCACCCTTAAATGGTGCAAGTTTTTATCCGGAAGTTGTTGTAACTGCACCAAAGGTGGTTTAGCGCCATCAAGTTGAGGGTGAGGGACGTGACTCAAAAATTCTTGAGCATACCGATTGACAGACTCAACCAAGCTCTCAAAAAAATCTCGTCCGCCGCTAATGGGCTGCGGCTGACCCATAAAACGGCATTCTGCATTAACCAGAATCGTCATCAGCGGGCGAGCATCAAGCTGGTCTCCCCCCCCTGCGGTTGTATCACTTAATCCCTCTAGAATCAGCGTACAGTTGGGCAAACTGTACTGGCGTCGAATTGTCATCGTTTTTTCCCTATGGAACCCACAACTATAGCTACGGACGCTCTCAACCTCTGGTTCGGATCATTCATCCAACTTCTCCATCAAACAAACTAATCCAAAATCGCTGCATACCAGAGGTTCCTGTACAAAACAGCAACTGAGCTAACAGCGACAATGCTAGCTCATTTAACTTTTCATCGGTATTGTACACAGAGACCTTTGCCCTTCGTGGGTTCATCCGGCTACGGAAATGCGCCCGGAACCGCTCTAGATAGGAGGACAAGCGAAAATGTTGTTCGATGGGAACCTGCTTTTGACTCAGTTGTTCGTAAGCCAGAAGCAGTTGTCGAATCACAACCGTCATGCGGCGAGCCAGATAACTGGCTATAATCACTAAGGCTTTAGCTTCTTCTAGATTCAGGGGACGGCGCGTGTGAGAGCGTCGCAAGGGATTGGTGCAGCGTAGACGCCAAAGAACCACACGATTATTGATAATGTCCTGAAGTTCTAGCTGTTTGGCGACTAGCAGCATCGCTTCAGAACCTCCCAGTTCCAACGCTTCAATGGCAAGTAAAATCAGGTCAATCTGCTGCCGACTTCGTGACGGGCATCCCCGATCTGAGATACCGGGATCGGGTAAATTATCTAAAATTACGGGATGGGATGGAGCAGTAGAACTGTTTGTCGGCATTACGCTTACAGAAAGAATCATTCTAAGTAGCGATTGTAGGTGAACTCGTCTTCTATACAGAAAGAATTTGCAAGTGAACTACCCAACACTGACCTGATCCTTTGTGATCCTTCGCTCTTCTCAGGACAGGAGGTGTAGTGTGGGCTTCTAGATTCAGGGGGGAATACCTCATGAGAGATTTACGTCCGCTCTTGGGTCTTACTTCCCCTCCACTAGCACAGACGGCTGTTCCATCCGCCTGTAATATTCTGATACCTTCTGCTCTAATATTGGTATTGGTCGAGGCGTTACTATCTCTATGATGATGAGTCCCACAGCTCGGACAAGTCCACTCCCAATACTGCTCGGATAAGCCTTGAGCAGAAGGGCAGGTAGGTTGGGTTGAGGTAACGAAATCCAACGTTTTACTGGGTTTGTTGGGTAACGCTTGCGCTCTACCCAACCTACAATTTTTCTTAACCGAGCAGTATTGAGTCCGCTCCCTCATCTCCAGTTGCATCTCATCAACCTGGTAGTAGCAGTTAG
This sequence comes from Coleofasciculus sp., assembly GCF_046565525.1. Taxonomy (NCBI): domain Bacteria; kingdom Bacillati; phylum Cyanobacteriota; class Cyanophyceae; order Coleofasciculales; family Coleofasciculaceae; genus Coleofasciculus; species Coleofasciculus sp. Next base: position 31,545 of record NZ_JBKHUP010000017.1, read on the forward strand.
AGCAACGTTTAGAGCGAGGAAACCATCTATTAATCTCAACTAACTTACCGCCCTTTTTCTCAAGCTTGTAAGATAGGCAGTTAACCAATATTCCCCAACCCAGATCAGATATTGCCTTGGCTCGCTTGTGCTTACAAACTATGCCCTTGACATGCAGGTTCTCTACTACAACAACTTGACTTTCGTTGATGAGCTTACGAGAAAGCTGATGTAGAAAATCCTGTCGTGAGTTACTAACTTGGTTATATACCCTAGCTACGACTTTTTTATATCTGTTCCGTGAATTACCCACCTTCTTTTTTTTAGCTAATTTCTGCTGTTTACACTTTAGGTTTTTCTCATGTTTGGCTAAATGTTTAGGATTTACGTCGTTAAGTACAACCAGACTTTGACGACTTTACGCAGCACTTCATATAACCTCCTTATTGTCTATGTTACCATTACCACTTAGCTACAGTCGGTGTTAACACACTTACTGATTCGCCCTTTCCGATGCCATCATGGCACAAGGACTCACCATTGGTCTGCTTCCATCCATTTAATTGTTAAACTGTTTAGTCAAGCCCCTTATCTACCTATGGATTTAAAGTCGCTGATTCGGGATATTCCAGATTTTCCTAAACCTGGAATCATGTTTCGGGATATCACCCCCCTGCTGCGCCACCCAGAGGGTCTACGCTACACGATTGACATCCTGGCTCAAACCTGTAAAGAAGCAGGACTCACGCCAGATTATGTCGTCGGGATGGAATCCCGTGGCTTTATTTTTGGTCCTCCCCTCGCCTATCAACTCGGCGCTGGGTTTATCCCTGTCCGTAAACCCGGTAAACTCCCATCCGCCGTGCATACCATTGAATATGAACTCGAATATGGTATGGATCGCTTAGAAGTTCATCAAGACGCCTTTGATTCCGGTTGTCGTATTCTGATTGCCGATGATTTAATCGCTACAGGAGGCACCGCCGCCGCTACCGCCAAGCTGGTGCAAAAAATTGGCTGTGAACTGGTGGGCTTTAGTTTTATCATCGAACTAAGGGATTTACAGGGGCGTCAGAAGCTGCCTGATGTGCCGGTTGTTACCTTGATTGAGTATTAAGGGCATGAGCAATGGGTGATGGGTTACATTCTTCAGTAAAGCAATAAAGACGAATGACTTCTTCAACACAGGATTCTTCAATTCGCCATGGCTTAAATGAGGCGTGGGCGGGGTTCATCCGGATTGTCTCCAGTGAGACGTTTCTCTACATCGTCAAACGTCTCTTGCAAGCCTTATTAACCTTATTTCTGGCATCGGCGCTCAGTTTTGCCATCATTCAATTGTCACCGGGCAATTACTTGGATACCCTGCGGCAAAATCCCCAGATTTCCCCGGAACGCATTGAGGAACTCCGACAGCAATTTGGCTTGGATCAACCTGCCTACAAACAATATTGGCGTTGGCTGGTGCGAGTTGTGACTCAGGGAGATTTTGGTGAGAGTTTTGTTTATTTTCGTTCCGTATCATCCCTACTCTGGGAACGCATCCCAGCCACCTTACTGCTCGCCATTTCCTCGATTATTATCACTTGGGCGATCGCGATTCCTTTGGGGATTATTGCCGCCGTCAAGCAAAGCCGCTTTGCCGATCGCGCCTTACAGGTGATTAGCTATACCGGTCAAGGCTTTCCTAGCTTTATTACTGCCCTGTTGCTGCTCATTATCGCCCAATACACCTCACCGCTTTTTCCGGTGGGTGGCATGACCAGTATTAATCATGCGGATTTGTCACCCATTGGTAAAGTACTCGATATTGGATGGCACATGATTTTACCAACCCTTGCCCTCTCAATCACCAGTTTTGCCGGACTTCAACGAATTACCCGAGGGGCAATGTTGGATGTTTTGCGGCAAGATTATATCCAAACAGCCCGTGCCAAGGGACTTCCAGAAAATCGGGTGATCTATGTCCATGCCTTACGGAATGCGGTTAATCCCCTGATCACCATCCTGGGTTTTGAATTTGCTAGTTTGTTAAGTGGTGCGTTTATTGCCGAATTTTTCTTTAATTGGCCCGGTTTAGGACGGTTGACGTTACAAGCCGTCACCGCCAAAGACACCTATCTGGTGATGGCAGCCTTGATGATGGCGGCGGTGATGCTGATTGTCGGTAATTTACTCGCTGATTTGCTGCTCAAATTTGTTGATCCGCGCATTCGCCTAGAAAATCTTAAATAATCGGAATATGAATTATAAATCCCCTGTTCCTTGACCAAGAACGTCGCTTACATATCAATGCTCGAATAAAGGACAAATTTTACCCTTCGCTACCCTCGATGAAACCTGATTTGTAAAGGCGGGTTTAGGGGCGGGTTTAGTCGCATCTTTTGTGAGGGAAGAAACGATAAGAGTGAAAAGAACCACTACAGAATGCATGAAGCACGACGTAGCTTGCTTCTCGCGAAGCGAGTATGATAAATGACAAATGACCCATCAAAATGTTTAGCCAAATCTATTACTTAATTCTTTCTCGAGTTGACGGGCGCTATCTTGCTGCCAAACCTACCCCTAGGGATAGTGAGATGGGAGCAGGGTACTTATTGATGTTTCGCGAACAGTTTGAAGCCCTCAGCTATCTGAATACCCACGCGGCTGATCTGAGCGATCGCTTTGCCGTTGAGTCTGTTTCCGGAACTCAGTTAAAAGGATTGCTCCAACGCTGGGGATTTCATGGCGTGGGTATTGTGCAAGACCCCCTGATTCCCAAAATAGAGTTTCTCTCTTATGAGGGGTGATATCAATCGCTTCGTTCTAAGGATAGATATTTTCAGCAGATTCTTAAAAAAAATAATTCAACATGGCTCTAAATTCTATCTTTAGATTAGCTACAAGACTGATGCCATTAGTCCAAAATGAACGAATATATTATCGCTCAACCAATATCCTGACAATCATAATCTGAGATTGATGACTGTAATGCCTGTAGCCGAATCTCGTACATGCCTCACCACAACAAACAACCGTTGGGCGGTTGCGTTTTTGCATCAGATGGTGTAATGCAGAAAGCCGTAATACCGCTTGACGACGTGCTTTGTAGGGAATGCAGATGTATTTTTTAGCGATCGCAGCAACAAGGCAACGGAAACTTATACATAAGGCGTTGGGTCGCTTTAATTGAAACTCTTTATCTTTCAACTTACACCCCAGTCAAATCAGGACATTATGACGTTTCAAGTCAATCGGTTTGATAGCCAAGACTCTCGGCGTACTCAACCTAGAAAAGGAGTGAAGTCCAGAGGGCTAATCCAAAAACTTAAACACTATATCTTTTTATTGGGCGTAGGAATTTCTTGGGGAATCGCCACCCCCCTGAATGCGGCTGAACGAATCACCTTGCAATTAGGACCGTTTCAGCAATTGGTGGCAATCGAGGATCTAGAAACATGGGCGCAAACGGGTCAGTTACCGCCAACTCTCACACCCTACCGTTCCTTACTCACCCCCCAAGTCCAGCAGGTACTCAACAGACGCCTGCAACTCGACCCCAATCTGGCTGAGAAATTTATCAATGACTTGCTGCTTTCAGCCGATGGCGCCCGCTTACTGGATCAAATTGGTGGGGTACTTCCTGATAGCAGTCTCGATCAGTTAAAAGCCGCTCTATTTTTAGCTGCACGCCAAGCGAATGGATTGTCGGTGCTAAGTTTTTTAAGAGCTTACCCGGAGGAGACAGTCACGATCAATGCCTCATCTGCGATCGCGATTGTTTTGCAAATGAATAGACCTTACTTACAAAGTCAACTGGTCAATCCGATCCTGGAGGAGGAACTCACTGTTGCGGATACCCCAGAGTTTTCGGCGGACTTTGATCCGACGGTGACCGGTTATCAATATGTACGGGAACGAACTCTGAGGCTACGCGATCCCGATCGCGATCGTTCTATTCCTGTAGATATTTACTGGGTTGGTGATACTTCAGGACCTTTGGTCATTCTCTCCCACGGTTTTGGTTCTGACCGCAAATTTTTAACCTACCTAGCGCGTCATCTGGCGTCTAATGGTTTAACCGTTGCGGCTATAGAACATCCCGGCAGTAATTTTAGCTGGCTCAGTGGGGTTTCTCTAAGCAGTAACATTGGGGAGGTGCTACCCCCATCGGAGTTTATTGACCGTCCTAAGGATGTCAGCTTTGTCTTGGATCGTCTGGCGAGAATTAATCAAGGCTATGGAGCATTCCGGGGCAAATTGAATACGGAACAAGTTACTGTTATCGGTCACTCTCTAGGCGGCTACACGGCTTTAGCTTTAGCAGGAGGACAACTAAACCTAGAGGAATTGCGGCAATTTTGTCACAAGCGTAGTCCTCTAGAACGCTCACCCGCTGACTGGTTTCAATGTTCCGCCACAGACTTACAGGAAGACAAGGTGGAGTTACGCGATCGGCGGGTGGTTCAGGTGATGGCTCTTAATGCCGTCACTGGACATTTATTTGGCAATACGGGTCTAGCTGAGGTAGAAATTCCTACTTTGATGTTAACGGGAACCGATGACGCGATCACTCCCTCTCTGGAACACCAACTTCGAGCCTTTGATCAGTTAAGCGGACCTAAGTATCTGCTGGTGGCGCTGGGGGGGACTCACTTAAGTGTGACAGATCGCGCCAGTCTCAATGAAGCGATAACTAACAGTACGTTGGTGAGGGAACTAACGGATAAAGAAGCAGAACCCCTGCGCCAGCTTTTTCGAGGTGTGAGTTTAGCCTTTATTAAACAGCTAACCCCTGAAGCCCAACTCTATAAACCCTTCTTGACACCAGCTTACGCTCAATCTCTTTCGAGTCCCAGCTTATCCCTACGCCTGAGTACTCAACTCCCGCCAAGCTTAACCACTTGGTTCCAAGTGTTAACCGTGAGTAACCAGAAGATTGCCATCCGCTTCCCCACCCTAAATCACGGTGCGATCGGGACGCTTTTTTCACCCTTTGCCAACTCTCCCAAGGTTCTTACCCAGACAGATTGCTGCACAGGACAACTTAATCAGATTTTTACGAATTTTATGAATACCTATAATCGGCGTTTAACGGGTATTAGCTAACCGCTTCTATCCCTTGCCAGCTTAAACTACACCCTCTAGAGCGTCGAGCCAGTAACCACTGGTGAACTGCTCAGGCTTACTTCGTAGAAGCCTGAGCTTCTGATCTCACAGGGGAATGCCTCAGCTTGGGCTTACGTCCTAGATGCTAAGATAACCATAGATTGCTTCCGTTCCTCTATAAATCCGCTGTCTATCCCTACCCTACTTCGCCCTTGGGTAGAGACTTCCGCGTCACGTTAACCGGGATAAGAAGTACCGGGACTAGCGCTCTAGGAGATTTCAGATGTGGACTCGATTGGCTTAATTGTACGCTATTGATATATAATTAAAGACTGGCGATATTAAACGCTCTGACCCCAGGTAGGCTAAATAAAATTTATTTGTGATCGGACTTGCCAACACTTGGTTAAGTTTGCTACCTTAGTTAAGCGAGTTAAGCGCCAAGGATAACAAGCCGGGATAGCTCAGTCGGTAGAGCAGGGGACTGAAAATCCCCGTGTCGGCGGTTCAAGTCCGCCTCCTGGCATCAATATATCATACTAAAAAGCGCTGCACTGCGAGAGTGTAGCGTCTTTTGGTATTTGTGTACTAATTGTTGCTAAAGGGAGGTTTTTAGGGGTTTTGGGCTGAAATGAATATCGTTTGGATATTATTTGTCCCTTGGGTCAATTTGCTGCATCCATTGCCTAGCTAGATCGAGTGGTTTCGGAGCGAATTTTTCTGGTACTCGAATGGCGATCGTTTATGGCTCCGGAACTGCGATCGCACTCACTATTCCCGCGTAATGCTGCCAGATTGTTTTCGGCGAATTTCCAACCCAGGCAGCAACCTGCGCCACCGGGACACCCTCCTCAAGGCAAAGAGTAATAAAGGTCGCCCTGGTGCAATACTGTTTTCGGTATCTGATGGGTAATTCCCCCAACACCGATCGCCATGCCCGATTCAGAAAATTGTGTGGGTCAATAGCTAGTCCCTGTTTGGATTGAAAGATTAGTTGGTTTGGGTCGGGCGGATCGGGCGCTCTGTCTTCCAGCAAAAACCGAATGGCTTGGTTAATCGGGAAGCGTCGGGGCTTATGGGTCTTGGTGTCTTTGCGGACTCCATTTACCAGCGCCTCTTTAAATGTTATGAACTTGAAGCTTTGATCAACGTGCCGCCATTGGAGAGCGATCGCTTCGCTTGTCCTGCACCCAGTCCAAAATAAAAACCTCACGAAGTCCGTATAATAGCTGTAGTAACGGTTCGACTCAAACCCTTTGATAATGGTGTACTGTTCCATTCGGGTGAATGGGTCTGGTGTAGAGGTGCTGGGTTGAGATTTTGGAAGCATAGCAAACGGATTGGATTCAATTAAGCCTTCCTCTACTGCCCACTCACACGCCGATCGAAGCTGGCTTAAAATTCGCCGCACGCTTCCCGGCTTGTAGTTTTTAGTCAGCCAGTTTTTAAAAATTATAGCTTTATCCAAGGTTGCGGGGTAGGCGGTCAGTCGATCGCGTACCCGTTTGTAGTCAGTGTCCTTGGTGGTCTGACTTACTGTCCGAGTCTCAACGTATGCGTCCCAAATTTCCACTAGTGGGGTTTTGTTCTGGGGAAGCTGCAATGGGTTTCTGTATCGATTGAGAGTGATATCGAATCGCTCAAATACGATGTCTGACTCTATTTGTCCGGCTTTGGCTAAGGCTATTTTACGGTTTCGGGCAGTGTCAGCGAGATTTAAAGAGAGATATCTCGTGGGGCAAAATCGGGGAAGGCGTAGACGCAGCCGTCCCCGCACTGACTCAACAGTTACCGACCCCTTAGGGTTACGACTCATCGATCACCTCCAAGTCCTGGGGCGCGATAGCCTTCTTTGGCGGCTCACCATATTTTTTGCGAATCCCTTTACCGGGAAATCCATCCCAGAAAACGTACCATTTGCCGTTTTTGCATTTTGAAGAAAGTTTGCCAGTCCAAGACCCAAACTTAATCCTAGTACCCGTCCTTAAATGACATAGAATTTTTATCCTTAATGCCTCCAGTTCCTCTGGGGTCGCGGTTCTTAGTTTTGACGAACCCACGGAGTCGGGGAAACGAATTTCAATTTGGCGGGGGCTAAGTATCTTCTTTGTAACAATTCCGGTTGTACCCAAGTCGCCATTTTCCCTAGATCGGCAAACCCTATCCCCTACTTCTATCTGATCAAATATATCTGGAGTGGTAACGGTTTCAGCGCCAGGGGCTTCATTGTCGGTATCGGTAACTGGTTCAGCGCCAGGGGCTTCATCGGTATCAGTAACTGGTTCAGCGCCAGGGGCTTCATCGGTATCAGTAACCGGTTCAACGCCAGGGGCTTCATCGGTATCAGCAATTGAAGTGATGCGGCGCATCACCTCATCTTTCTGACGCTGGGACATAACCGTGGTAAATGCTGCCAAGACTTCTTCTTGAATATCTGGATAGTTAGCCAGTTGAATCAGGCATTTCTGCACACATTCCCATCGTTCCGTGCTGGGGTTATTTGGATCGTCTACGCGATCGCACAGTTCCGCACCCCCTAGCCGATCCATCAAAAGATCATTCGGCTTCCACAAACCCAACGCTCCGGTTCCCATTACTGATTGTTTGAGCGGGCGGATATTTTCAAGCTTCCATGCCCAGCGTCCAGGCTCCCACAATCCATAAGCCAATTCCTGGTCTGGCTGTTCGTTGATGAATCTTTCATCCATGAAAATGCAATCAGCTAATTCCGCCACGGCTATTACCTGGCTGGTGGGGAAAAGCGCTGGGTCATCCTGCTCTTTGACGATCCGCTTAAATGAATGCTTATCAATTTCCTGAGGAGCATGAATAAGAACCGTCCCACGATAATTTGTCTTTTGCCCACGGGTTTCATATCGTTTTCGCCCCTGGGCGATAAGGGTGGCGAACGGTTGCCGAATTGATAGGCCGCGACAGTTGGCTAACTGATCTTTAGTGATCACTTCAGGATCGGTAGTGGATCGGGGGGTGATCGGCAGAGGATCTTTTGGGTGATCGCTTGTATCTGACGGCTGTTCCTCTTGCTGTGATTGGGTTTCAGGTTCCACCCCTTCTCGTGCGATCGCACCTTCTGAATTTTCCTCGGTCACCTTACTTAATTGAAGATTTGGATTTTCAGTGATCACTGGATCTTTCGCCGTACCCAAGTCGCTGCAATCCCCTGGTAGAGCGAGTCCCGAGAAAGATCCATTTGAGTGATCATCAAAAGATCCGCTAGTGATCCGATCCTCAGGCGATGGATCACTTGGAGCATCGATGCCATCGCCGTCCCAATCGCCACCGCCATTATCATCGCCGTCCCACTCTAAGAAATAGACCGTTTTCCGATCCTGGGACTTGCGGCACGAGCTGATTATTCCAGCGGCGGATAGCTGCCCCGCCGCACGGCGTATCGAAGCTTTTGCTCCTCCGCAAAACTCCATTAGCTCCTCAATTTCGTATCGGGTATTGCGATGAGCGGATAAAAACTTGACGATCCTATCTTTTAAGCTGGAAGACTCATCCTGCTTTTTGTACTCGCCGTGCCAAATAAAGCGGCGGAACTCGGCAACAAACTCTAACAAGTAACGGGCTAAGCATCGACCTCTAAATTTTTCAATGGACAATATCTTCCAGGGGCTATCTTGTCCAGGATGATCTGGGTCTGGAGCTAGTGACAGGACTGCTGTAGCACTGGCTTTAATCGCTCCAGTTCCACGCAATCCGCCCTCAGCGTTACTGTGATGGATCATAAGCACCTGTTTGCCCCGTTCCTGAGCGATTTTGTTGATCAGCAGGATTGGGCGGGCGTATTCAGCATCATTTTCCGAATAAAGGCTCCCACTAGAAACAGAGAATAAGGAATCAATAAGAACAATATCCGGATCAAATTCCGATAGGTATCTGTTGAAGGCTGCGCCATTTTGAATGTTCCAGCGATCAACAAAGCTTACGTCAAGGGATTCATCATAACCCCGAGCCATCAAGGTGGGTATGGTATCCGAGATGTTTTCATCGGTTTGGATGATTAAAACTCTTCTTTTCTTCGATGTTACGGGGAACCCCTCCCAAGGGATTCCCTTGAGAAGACAGTACAACAAATCATAAGCAAATGTTGTTTTGAATCCTCCTCCTGGGGCATGAAGAATCGTAAGCCCGACCTGTCTTAGCAGTCCCTGGAGAACCCACTTAGTATAGTCAACACCTTTCGCTAAAAGTTGGCTAAAGCTCTGTAGTTCTCCAGCCCCCTCGCTGTAAATAAGATACTTCATCCATATTTCATCGACCTCTTTGGCTGAAAGCTTGAAGCTTTTGGCGCATTCCTTTAATTTGAGGTACTTTAAGCTCGGGTCTTCTTCTGTTAGTTCGATCCGTTCAATCGCTGCAATAAGGCGCTTGTGGTATGCCCCTATCTTGTCCTCCTTTTTCAGGGGAATGGCGAAAGTTTCTTCTAGTCGATTTCGAGCTTTCTCTATGCACTCTTCTACTGTGTAATATGGATCGGCTCCAATGGTCGCGATGAAATTACCGGATTCAATAAGTTTACGGCAAAAAAACTTATTCATCACTAACATTGCGTAACGGTCAATGTTGACCGCTGACACCGTGCGTCCTATCAACTGCGCTATCTTGCCCTGTCCTCCTACTTTGTCTAACTTTTTATGGTCATACAAGTAAGAGGTGATAGTCATGAAATCTGTCGGCTTTTCCTCTTCGTATAGAGTTAATGCCGCTCGGTAGATTTCTTGGTGAGCGCCGACAAAGAAGGCTTCTGGGGTCAGGATGTTGACCACTCTAGTCATGGCTTCGGGGTCAAGTATGATGCCCCCTAAGATGTCTTCTTCCGCATCTATATTTGATGGTGGAAGCGTGCTAAGATAGGAGTCAAGTTGAAGATTAAGTGTAGATTCTGTCATTTTTTTGGGGGGGTATTTTGTTACCCCCTTTTCCTTGGTTTGGTTTACAGCAAAAGTTAAAGGCGAATATCTTTGACTTCAAAAGGGATGTCGTCGTCCTCGACCTCTCCCGTGGCAACGATAATGGATTCTCTCTCTGGTTCCTTTGAAGGCCGCAACAACTTCAAATACTCTGGGATTGGCGGCATCTCTGCAATGCCTTGAGCGCGAAAAAAATCTCTCAGTTGATTGTACTGATTTGTTAGTTCTTGCAATTTGTTGATCGACAATTCCACGGCATTCTCAAGTCGATATTTTTCGCGATAAAGGTCTTCAGCGGGTTTTCCGATTGCCGCCGTCGCCTTTTTTCTCAAGGTATCTACAATTTCATTTATCGATTCCTGCCACTCTTCATCCGTTGCCAGTGATTCCGGATCTAAATCTTTGAAGTCGGGTTCAACTTCAAAGCCAATCCGCTCATTACAGTAGTTTCCGGTGGAAACTAAAAATTCTGCGGTTATTTTTGTGATTCGTTTTATTCTGGGCATTTTATTCTTTCTTCTGTCCTTCTAGATGGGCTAATCTTTCCGCTCGATCAAAAAGAGACAAATAATCATCTCTATGCAAATCGCGATCAAATCCAGCAGATCCGATTAGTTCAGCGAAAAGCACACAAGTAGTGAAATTCGATTCAGAGCAAAGATTCCAGGCAGAATCACAATAGGTCTTGGCTCTATCAATTAAGGAGCCAATGCCCCAAGCGGTCAGATCGCTATTTCGCCTCTTATATCTTTCTGCGGATGCACTACCAATTAGGGCAATCACGATAAACTGCTCAAATTTTCCTCGATCCATTGACTTCCTCTATTCGCTCATTATTAAGAAGTGATTGCAGATCCGCTTCGTTAATTACCCTCCAGTTAGTTTTCCCAATAGTTTGAAAGAGCTGATAGTAATAGCCTTTTCCCTCCCAGCAAGGCTCGAACCAAGCAGTTTGTGCTTTGTTTAAACCGAAGTAAGCTGAGACGGTTTCCAAAAGATAAGGAAAGTCATCGCAAACCGTAAAGAAGCTGTCGGGTAAGTCGTCGGCTATTACTACGGCTTTATTCGCCCTTAGGGGGTGAATTTTAAGCAGGCATTTTGACGCTTGTGGCGTGTTTCGTCGCCAATAAAAAAGTTGTCGATGAGCAATAGTGTTGTTGGATTGGGTGTCTTGTTGGTCTTCCTCAAAGAATTCTTCTAGTGCTCCCATGGTTTTTAGGTAAAAAAGGGGAGTTGCCTCCCCTACTCCAATAGAAAAAATAAGATTCTTGTTCGCTTTTAGGCTAGAACTCGCCGGCTATCGGGCGATCGCGTGATTGTTCATGGGCAAAATTTGTCAATTGAGGTCAGGGTATTGTTGCTAAGGAGTAGAGAAAAGATGAGCTTGTGACACGGGCGTGGTTGCTCGCCGGCTATCGGGCGATTAGCGAAATTGGCTCATAGGCAAAAAAGTTAAATGCGATCGCGCTCACACAGAACGCGGTATCCTATAGGGCGCATAAGAGGAGTCCCCGTACCACCGAGCTCCTCTTTTGCGCTTGTGGTTTGGCTAAAACCGGGCGATTCGCCCGGTTATGTGTACAATGGTAGAGCGAAACGTCGGTTTTGACAACCTTGGAAAAGTGCTGGAGCTAATAAGAAAAAGAAACGGTATGACCCAGGCTGAATTTGGACGTGTACTCGGATGGGACGAGCGCACGGTTCGTCGCTACGTGCGTGGCGAGTTAAATGCACGGCTGGATGTTGTCCGAGTCAAAGCTTTCTTTAAGCTTTTAGCCGAAGCAGGAATGAGTCTTGACGACCTACCAGACCCACCACCATGAACCAAACATCACGATTTCTCAAACTCTCAACGCTAACCCTTAACTTAGACCGCATTGACTGGATCGACTGGAACTCCCAAGGCGACTCAGGCGAAGATTCCACGCCATGCATTCAGATCGTCTATGGATGCGAGTACCTGTTTTTGTCGCAGGACAGTGAGGACGCGGCAATCCTTCGCGACTACTTCAAATTGATATCGATAGAGCACACGGTGCCTCAGCAAAAGGTAACAGGCTTGGATTCTGACTCTGACCAGCAACAAATCTATCAAGTCATAGGAGAGGCGTTAGCAAAAGAACTGGAGGCATTCGACGATGAGACAGCTTAAACCTAATGGCGCAAGCCGCATTCAATTTGAAGTTAGGTTTTACGGGCTTACCTGGCAAGAAGCCCGATCAATTCCGCGTCATATCAACGACCAGCTCATCAAGGCAAAAAAACCGGAAGAAATAGAGCGAATAATTTCCGAGTTTGAAGCGGAACTTGCCGCTTTGCTAAATCCCTGTGACGACTTTTTGATCTGCGACTCGGCGACGGAATTGATGGCAGATGTCTTACGCAGTAAGGAGTTTGAATTTTCAGTCGTTTGCGGCATCAACGACATTGGCGATTCCCACTCGTATATTCAGATAGGACAAGATCGGTACGACCCGACACACCAAAAATTCGGAGATGAATACAAGGAAGATGCCGACGAACCACATATTCCATATCCGATAAGGGAATGGAACCTTCTTGGACAACTTCAGGAACAGCAAGTGAAACATCAAATTGATACAGAGTTGAAAAGTAAAATTCAGGATTTTCTTGAACGTGAATTACTGGTTACGTCCTATATTTGGGAAAAACAATCAAATCCTTTTGATGACACTACCGCCGAATCTGTGAGTTCACATGCCCCCTCAGAAGCTGGTTTTGATTCGTGGGTGGAGACGCATCAGATCGTTATAAATGATGTTACTTTATTTGAGGAAGACGAAGATAGCATTTTAGTAAAAGTTGACCTCACGGCTTTTTACTCAGAAGGCAATGAAGATGATGAAGATAATGTTCCGGAAGACAAATGGGATTCAAGTCCTTGTACTTATTATGTGAGAGTCCAAGGAAAAAGTATGGAAATTGAGGCAATGGACTAAGTAAGGTAATTATGCCGATGAAACGTGAGCTATACCCGCCCGATTGGGACGCGATCGCACTGGCGATTAAGTCCGCAGCCGGGTGGCGCTGCGAGTTTTGCAGCAGAATTTGCCGGCGACCGGGGCAGGACTGGAAAGCTTTCATCCATGAAAATCACCTGGAGCAGTTGAGCGCGATCGGCTTGGACTTAAAAAAGCAGCGATACACTCTCACCACCGCCCACTTGAACCATCAGCCCCATGACTGCCGCCCCGAAAACCTTCGGGCAATGTGCAGCGGTTGCCACCTTCGATACGACAACCGCCACAGACAGCGGGTAAGTCATGCCCTGCGATCGCGTTCCAGATCACCAATCGCCTTCTCTTGACACCACCGCGTACTTTTCTTAGGGTTACTGCGGGCTACAGCTATCACTAACCGTCGCGCCGTCTCCTTACTTCCCGCCAGTAATTCCAGTCGTCTCTGTAATTGTGGATCTAACTTGCGCCCCTTTTTGCCCGCTGGCGGTTTCCACCCAGGTTTCCGTTGTTCACGGGCGGTCACTATCAACCAAACCATCAACGCTCCAGCTACCAGTAGACACAAGCCGACAAACGCTACAATCATGGCAGTACACTGATTTAGGTCATACTTCAGTTGTACTGCGATCGCTAAACTTCCGTCACTTCCAAATTATAGTGAGCAAAGTTTAGCGATTGTTTAATATGCGGCTAATTATTTGTCTAGTCGTCGCTGCGATTTTGGCAACAGCTTATCTAAGAAAACGACACAAACAACCCACGCCATTTCAAAGATTAGCATTACCCCGCCAAGAACCCAGCCCACAGTTAAAGGCTAAATTGATCAATGCCGTTGGAGCGGAAAAGGCAGAAGAGCTAGTTTCCAGAGCCAGATTCAGCGACCCAGACAGAACCGAGGCGTACTACTGGTGGAAAGCCTGGATAGGGCTTAATCGCCGCGAATAATTCCAATTGGAATGGAACTACTTATGTTTTCAAAAATTCGATAAGTTTTGAAGCCAAAAACAAGCTTGTAAAATCTATCGCGAACCCATATATGCCCAACGCCTGAAAAAGTCAACTCGTATTTTTTTTCCAGGAAAACGGGTGACGGCAGTTGAGTGATTGGATTAAGTTCAAGAATGTCTTTTTTGAAATTCTTTAGATCTAGCGAATTTTGCAAATCTTTTGTGCAGTTAGGAACTTCAAATCGTGGAAACTGCCGACGCCATCTTTGCATTAGCCTGATAGAGGCTTCGTTCCGCCAAACAACAAGGTCATTCTTATTGTAAATTATTCCTGCTGGTCTTTGAAGTGTATGCAAGTATTCAAAGATCGTCAAAATTTGAGTCAGATTCAAATGAGTCTGCATTTTTATGTAAAATAGAAATATTGATATTTTTGTCTAGCTGATTATCCGTCGCATTGGCGATCGCCTCAACTCGCCGTACAAAAGACTCAATTTCATCGCATCGTTTGTCTAGCGATGATTTGAGTCGATCCATTTCGCCACGCAACTCAACAAATCGTTTATCAATTGTGGTCTTGGAGACGTAGAGCCCAACAACCACAGCCACTATTATTTCTATGATTGATGAATCCATTTATAAAGTAGAATTCCCCTCATCGGTGACTTTAGAAACCATAAACTTAACTGTGTGATTTGCTATGTTTACAAAATCACCATGATACACGGGACAGCCTTTGTCAGTTTCTTGTACTGCCGAACCATCTAGTGATCGCAACCCGTTAACTACAGTTTTATTCTTAGACCCAGTTTTCCCGTCCCCATCCCAAATCCAAAAGTGTGGATTTTTATTGTCGTTGACTAATGAAACGGTACAATGGGTTGCAGAGATAGTCCTGTCGTTAATTATAAACTTGATTTCCCGTTCTTTGGTAAAGATTCTGCCAATCCTAAAAGCCTTGAGATTGGTTACTTCTACAGGATTTAATTTATCAATCTGAATGTAAAACTCATGCATTACAAAATTATATCTGGGTATTGAGCAAAAGAAGCTGTCCCATCTTTCTTGATCACTTCTGCCGCCGTTGCTGTTCCTTGAACATATTGAAGTGCATTAGATATCTTTAATGAGCTAAATTCCGTTAACTCAATAAAACTTTCAAAATTTATTCCCGCAGGAAAATTAAATATAAGTCCGGCATTGTAATTACTGAGGTTGGCAAAACCTACATTGCTAAAGTTTGCATCTGATCTGCTCCTAATTTTTATAAAGCCCTTCTGTTGTAGTTGATTGGTAGATATTTTCATCTCTTTGATTGCCTTCAGTCTACTGTCAGATGATAGATCAATGCACCAAATGCTACCTTCCGGGAAAAATTCAATATTTTCTAATGAAACACGAGAATTTCGGCTTACTGTCATTAAATCATTTAAATTCCTAAATCCTAGATCTTTTAAAGTAACTTCCCGCGCCGTTATATAGCAGCACCTTAGAAATTGCGTTCGTTCATCTTCTTCCCCCTCTACTGGAGGGGAGTTCAGCCTAACCGTGTCAAAAACTGGCTTTGCTCCAGTTTCTGGATTGATCAAACCTTGCAAAGTAATCCCAAAATCGGGGAGATCAACAAGGTAACAATGTTGCTCTACAACACCTTCCTCTACTTCGATTATTACTGAGTTGTCTGGGGAATCTTGCTTGTACCTGGATGGATTATTGGTGTACAGAAGATTGCGCCTTACCCAATTCAATGCCCCAACGTCTTCCGGACTTTTTCCATTCAATGTTAGGAATGGAGTTTCTGGGTTGCCGTCGTTCACCCCATTGGGGGACAATCTCAAGGTTAAAACCCCGTATTCAATAGGAACGGCTTCTTTATATGTGGTAGACCATTCGATTGTATTTGAATCATAGATAAAATCCAGTATTGTTCTTCCATTTCGATTTACTCGATAGTCACCATCCCAGGCGATTCCATCGCCAACAAAATTGTCAAACAGGTCATATTTTGTCGCCCCTGAATTATCTATGATTAATCTTCCCGTAGCCCCGTTTATTAAATTAGTGAATTTAAGCTTAAGAGGGAAATCTGCCAAGAAATTACCTGGACTGGCTACGTCTTCTATATCGCCAGATATTTTCCCTTTCAGGTCAAGCTTAAAGGCGGCATCCCAATTGGCAATTTTTGTAACACTGTCAATTGCTATTCGTGCACCCGAAAACTCAGCGTCTAACCGAAATAGGTCTGGTGTATTGTAAAAAATGGTAGTCATCTTATCCTAAAAATTATATCTAGCTTGTACGGCGGACTTCCAGACAAAATAATTATTTGTCCATTTGAAAAAATAGTAAAAGTTCCAAACTTATCTCCATCTAAGTTTGTGTAAGTTATTTGATTGACTGGTCTAAAGGATTCTGGCAGAATTCCCGCAAGATCGTTTGTTAGGTTAACAGATGTGATAGTTGCCTTGAGTTCCGCAAAATCTCCAGACGAAACAAGACTCGTTGACAAAATAGACCATTCTGGCTGCCAAGCAACCAAGCCCGACTCAATATTTTCGTAAATAGTCCAGTGATATCGAGTTACCACTCGTTTTAGCTCGATATAAAGCCTATAAGGAACTCTAGCGGAGTCGAAAATTACCCTGACAGGCTCATCGCTTCTAAACGGAAAGCTCTCAGAAGCCCAAGTTAAGCCTTGAATTCCGACTTCTTTCCAGTAAGCTCGAATATACCCTAAAAAATCTCCTTGTTTCCCAAATTCAGAAAAGCGAAATATCAAGTCAGAACTACTTAGCTGCTCTGTGGGTTGTAAAAGTAAAAATCCTTCTTGGCTCTTGACTTCTCTGACTTGATATGACATTAAGGCGCAACGATTGTTTTTCCGGCTGGAACTGCTGTCGTCCGTGTCGTCCGCAAAATCGTCAGGGCATCGTTTGGGCGTGCACTTTGCAGATCGGCTTCAAGTACTTTAACGACCTGCTGTGCTGTCGGATCGTCAGCTAAGTAAGCCACTGCCAAATCTGGTAAGTCGGCGTTATTTGTCCCGTCTGCATAAATAAAATCCGTCCCGTCCCACACGGCGTTAATATCAGACCCAATTCCGTTTAAATTCGCTGGATCAGGAGATCCTAGTACTATTATGTTTACGTCTGCCATTTGTTTCTGTAACCTCTCTTAAATGGGCGTCTTCTCTTCCAACTCCGATAGGTTAGTCTATCGTGGAGTTTTTGCAGACACGATTTTTTTGCCGTCCCATGTCTGACCAATAATTGCCTTGAAAGCCGTGTCAGCCTTGTCGGTCGCCACTGGGACAGTAGCTACCTGTGTTTTTCCTCCGGCTACCTCGTAAGAGATGTCCAGGAAAAATACACCATTTCTGCTGGCATCGTTTAAGGAATCCGCCTTAATACCATTGGCGGGGGCTGTATTTGCAAAATCTATGCCTAATGTCGCGGCGATGCTGCTGTATTTTCTTTTAGCGAGTTTTATCCCGATAGGCACTCCTTCCGCGCCCTTAATCCATGCAGTCTCTTTTGAGATAGTTTTGCTTGCAACTGCCATAGTCTATTGTCTTTCACTTTACATCTAAACCAATTTACCCTATTCCCATCTCGCAACTCAGCAGTTAAACACCTAGGTGTTTTGTTAAAGTTTTAAGAAATCTTTAAATTAGCTAGCTTGACTAACGCTAGCGAACAAGTGGATTTGCCAGCAACCCAGAATCATCCACCAGCACAATTGGCTGATTTCTTCCAGCGAAGCAAACCGCGTGCCGAAATCGAACCCTTGCTGTGGGACGATACACTGGTTCTTTCTGAGTCTGATTGTTGTAAGCTATAACGGTCTCCGTGGGGTTATTATTTGATCGTTTGTTCGGAGTCAGTCCCAATTTCAAAACTTTTTTGTCAAATCTTTTATCTGCGACTCGACAAACTTTGCCGAAGACTTCTTCTGCTTGAGCTTTATTCCGACTAAAGCATTTGGAACCAAAAAAGCCGTCAAGGGGGACGTCGTAAATGTATAATTCGTCCCCCTTAGTCCAGACGTAATTTCTGAATTCTGATCGGATGCGAATAGCAATCGCCCTTAATTCGGCTTCGTCAATGACATCTCCCAATTCCCCTGGCTTTTTGTAATTGAGGTATCGCGTAAGCCTAAACGAGATCTGTGCTGTAATTGCTATCTTTTTAACAGGTACTGCCCCATCATCTTGGGAAAAGAATAAAAGTATCTTGGGGTGATTTACTGCTCTAAGGTGGTATTGAGGAATGAGTTCCTGTTCAAGCCCCTCTTTGGCTCCAATCAAGATAAAAAGCTGCTCTAGCTTTAAGGTCAAATACAAGATCAACTTCCCGACAGTTAGCACAAGGGTATCCTTTTCGGCATGGAATGCCGCACGTTTGAGCTGTCCACGATCAGAACTCAAATCATCATCTAGGTTTACGTCCTTAAAGTGCGCCCTTACCCTAGGGTTCATGACCCGCCTCAGGGTATCTTGGAACTGTTCTGTTGGGCTGAAATTTGATGGTAACGGCATTAAATGTCCCCCTAAACGTCCCCTAATCCTGTAAAAGTTTGATCGTCTATCAAATGAGAGAGTGATTCTGCTTTTTGTTCCTCAGCCAACGTCTTGACCGGTTGATTGTCATTTCGCAATCGAGGGGCTTCTTCCTCTATCACTCGTTCAAATTCTTCATTAGCCTTCTTCAATTCTAGCCATTGTTCTCTCACGTCAAGCGGTACCTGGAATATTTGCTGAACCGTACTGGCTGCCTCGTCTAAATTTTCAATCCTTTCAAAAAGCAGAGATCCGCGCGTTACCTGTTCCGGCATCCATCTGTAATCGTCTTCAGCTACAACCCTAGCTCGTTTTAATGCATTACCAATTTTCCCCGTGTTTTCACTAACAAGCTCAATCCCATTCAGAACATCGTTACTAAGATTGGTTACAATCCCCGCCACATTAGCCCCGGCTTGATAAATTCGGTTAGCCGCTTTCCATTTAGCCACTGCATTATTCCATACACTCTCTCCGAGAATAGACCGCATAAAGTCGGTAGCTTGCCTGCCCAACACTTCACCAATGTTAATTGGCGAGCCATCTTCATCTTTTATGCCAATAACCGCCAATCCGGTTGACGCCACATCCGGTAATGTTTTCCCAATATCAACAGCGAGCATGGCTGCGTTGTGCAGCACTGTTATTAATGTAAGTACGTTGATTACTTCTGGCAGCTTCAATCGTTTAGACAACTTATCAAAACGTTCTTGCGTTTTTTTAAAACCTGAATCAACCTGTTCTTGCGTTTTCTTAAAACCTGAACCAACTTGTTCTTGCGTTTTCTTAAAACCTGAACCAACCTGTTCTTGCGTTTTCTTAAAACCTGAACCAACCTGTTCTTGCGTTTTCTTAAAACCTGAATCAACCTGAGTCTTTGCTTGCCGCAACAAACTTTTGTTATCGCGGGTATTTGTTTCAATGCGTTGCAACTGAGATCTCATTGCTGGGTCCAATTTTGCGTCCTTCCCTGGTTTACCTTGTATTCCCGGTTTACCCGCTGGTCCTGGTTTACCATCAACTCCCGGTCTACCTGCTGGTCCCGGTCTACCTGCTGCTCCAGGTCTACCTGCTGGTCCCGGTCTACCTGCTGCTCCAGGTCTACCTGCTGGTCCAGGCGTACCTGCTGGTCCAGGTCTACCTGCTGGTCCAGGCGTACCTGCTGGTCCAGGTCTACCTGCTGGTCCTGGTTTACTATCAACTCCCGGTTTACCTGCTGGTCCAGGTTTACCATCAACTCCCGGTTTACCTGCTGGTCCAGGTTTACCATCAACTCCCGGTTTACCCGCTGGTCCAGGTTTACCATCAACTCCCGGTTTACCCGCTGGTCCAGGTTTACCATCAACTCCCGGTTTACCCGCTGGTCCAGGTTTACCATCAACTCCCGGTTTACCATCAACTCCCGGTTTACCTGCTGATCCAGGTTTACCTGCTGATCCAGGTTTACCTGCTGGTCCTGGTTCACCCTTAGGTCCTGGCACTAACGCTCTAGTTAAAGCGCGTTGCGCTGTTTCTAACGCACGTTGAGCCGTTGATTTGATTGGCGTAATTACGCTATAAAGTTTGCTTATGTCTGAAGCTAACGAGTCTATTCGCCGTTCCAAAGCGTCAATTCGGCTACCCAAAACTTTGAGTGCCGCAATACTTGCAAGGA
This sequence comes from Coleofasciculus sp., assembly GCF_046565525.1. NCBI lineage: Bacteria > Bacillati > Cyanobacteriota > Cyanophyceae > Coleofasciculales > Coleofasciculaceae > Coleofasciculus > Coleofasciculus sp. The sequence continues at coordinate 51,692 of NZ_JBKHUP010000017.1, forward strand.
TGCCCGCGATCGCTGCCGCTGCCGCCGCCGCAATAGACATCGCTTTAGCTGCTAAACTAGCCGCGCCAGTGGCAGCAGTAGCTGCTGATTGAGCGGTATTTTGAGCAACTGAAGCCGTCCCCCAGGCTTGCTGAGCTTTACCCAATGCGGTGGTAGCAGTCGCCCGCACGGGACTTACTTGAGTCGCAATCATTCCCCCAACGAGTGGAAGTGTGATAGCTTTCCCTAAATTGCCACCTTCTTTAATGATGGAGCCGCGATCGCTCTTGCGGATAAATTTTCCGTCAAGCTTTGCTATCTCTCTTCTTAATGCCGAGATTTCTCTTCTAAGATCGGCACAGCAATCAGCCATTGTTAATCCCCTTAATCGTATTAACCATTCCCTTCAGGGGTTCCAAAAAAGTCGAGCAAGGAACGCATTTCACCTTCTCGTTTTCCACACATTTAATCGTGTTTGGCGGACAAGGATCACAATCGACGTTGTAACTTAGAGGACATTTTCCTTGGTCTTGGTGAATCACCTCTCCCTTGTAAAAGATTTTTATATGGCAAGTATTTCCCATTGCCTGCGGGCATTTTATGGATTTATCGATTTCCAAGGTACTTGGTCTGATACCTGTCCCGGTAATTGTTCCATCTGATGCTCTTTGATAATCGGTTTTGCCACAACCTAATCGTGCTATACCTGCGTATGGAAGTCCGTCCCAAGTTTTCGTTGTGCTTTCGTAAATTATGAAGTCTATTACCCTACTCCTAATCCAACCGTAATTATTGGGGCTGTAAAAATAAATCTCAAACCCGCTCGGATCATAATTGTCGCTAGCAAAAACTGGAATTGATCCTGTCGTTACCTCAAAAGGGGTTTTTTCCGTTTCAAATCTGCGGATCTGGGAATTTTCCTCTCCTTTAAACTCATACTCAACTATTGCCCTAGAGAAGTTTTTACAATAGCTCATAGTTATAATCCTTTGGTTCTATTAAGGTACTCGCCTGCAAAAAACTGTAGTCAGTTGGTTCTGTTACTTTTCTAAATTTAACACTCACCCTTAGCTTGCGCCAGTTTAGGTCATTTCTTTTTACGAAAGTAGTCCCTTCTAAAGATATAAATAAAAAATTGCCATTGTTTCCAGATTCTTCTTGAAAAGCTTTAGCCAAAAGGCTCACTAATAACGATTCTGGACTATTTATATTCGGCAGTAAACCTAGACCATTCTTTTTTATTGTCAATACAGAATCATTTTGAGATCCTCCAACTCCAAAAATCCTTGTAAATAAACAATTGTAATTTTGGTAGTAAGAATTTCTAATTTTTTGATAATTTCCGTTTGATATAAGGGCTGCTGAGTCTTGGTAAATGTTAATAATTTGATTCTGGGCTTTACATCTTAATTGCCCTCCCGAAGCTAAATAAGAAGAACTCAAAAAAAACATCAGCTTGCTCTGTATAATTATTCTGAAATTTGGCAACATAATCCCCCGCCCTCGCTGCCATCGTGAAGAACCAGAAACTGTTCAGTTGACTCAGGTATATCCAAGATATTAAACAAATTGGTTCCTGACGTTGAGGCGGAGGCTAATGAATCAGAGGACCTCCCACTTATGCCTTGCCCAGATTGAGAAAAAAATAATATTCCTCGCAGAATATCTCGCCGTCCAGTATAAATATTCGCTGACTTCATGCGAGGATTGTTTAAATTTACATCGTGATAAACGTTACCATAAGGATTTAAAGTGGTCGTCCTAAATCGTCGATAATCATTAAAATCAGGAACAAAATAATAGTTCCAGCTATTCAAAGACCACCAATCAGGTTTTTGGTCTGGCGATATACCACCCAAGCAAACCCTTCGAGTTCCTTGGGAAATAATTACAAGTTGAAATTCAGCACCTCCGTTTACGGTACAGACCTTAATACCCTGCGTTCCATCTAAGTCTGAGTGGAAGTAATTGCCACTACTATTTACTCCTGAATGAGTGGCAACAGTCCAATCAGAAAATAAATCAGCGTAAATTCTTCGATCGTCTCTGATTTGCCAACGCAAATAGACTTTTCCGTAAGCTGCTACGATATCTTGAGTGATTTGAAAAACCAAGAATTTATCTGTTCCAGACGCATAAGCGTCTATTGGCTCCCCCAATCCCGCCCTACTAGCTGCCAGCACCAATTCATTGACAAGAATATTCTGATCAATAGGTGCAGAGATAAAAGATTCCGTTGTAATAGCAATCATTAGAAGTTATCCGGATCAATTTCACTCCCAGAATCAGGAGTTTCCAAGTAAACATTGAACGATCTTTGGCGATAAGTTATTCCATTTCGCTCAACAAGAGATGGAAATCCGTCTTCGATGGTTACTTGAATGTCTGGGTTTGTTTGCTGATTTATTTGATTCAAATAAATCTTTGCCATTAAAAAAAGTGCTACAAACAATGACTCAGCTGTATTGGTGGCACTTGGGGTTAATCCTACAGATTGTAGATCGGACTTAGAAATTACCCAGTCATCTAAATTCTGAGTTGAGTTTGCCCCAAATACTTGCTCAATCGTTGGTTCAGCCATAAATCCTTTCCCTTACACTACACTTGTTGCAACGGAATTTTTGCTTTTGACTTTTTATGCAATATACGTTACGATACAATGTACCGAAACTACCGTACTAGGACTGAAAATCCCCGTGTCGGCGGTTCAAGTCCGCCTCCTGGCATTCCCAAAAGCTTATTTATATAGATTTAGGTAGGGCGAGAACGGTTAGTATCCTGGAATTAATGGTGCATCTGTTTGATATAGATGCGACAGTTCACTGCCCAATCCCTAAACATGCTAATTGTTGTTATAATTTTCAATCTGCTGATCTCGCTATTTGGTTTTTATCTGGCGTGGCGGATTTGGAAGTTACGACGGGTGCTAGCAGCGGCGGCTGATATTGTCGCCTTGGCTGAACGAAGTACCTATAGGGTCTTACATGGCGCTCCCCAAGCCATCTCTAGAGGGCAGATCGGTGTCCATGGATTAAAAAAACGCTATCAGCATTTAGAGTTTCAGTTACAACGAGTGCAGCGGGTCTTGATGGTGTTGGGCTTGATCCAAAAGACCTATCGGTCTAGGCGACGCCGTCATGGGAAGCGATCGCCTGCCAAAAGTTGAAAACTCTGAACCTTGCGCCAATTTCCCCCCTTTATCAAAGTCCGGCAAGAAGACCTACATCATAATCTAAGATTTGATGTGGGATGAATCGTCAGTAATTGAGTTAAAATTGCAGCATGATAACTCTAAACTACTGCTACCGGATCTATCCAGACGTCGCTCAACAAAGGTTGATAACCGAGTGGCTGGAAGTCTGTCGTGGTACATACAACTATGGACGGCGACAAATCAAGGATTGGTGCAATAGTAGAAAGACTCCAATTGATAGGTGTTCTCTAGTCAAGGAGTACATAACCCCCGCCGATGAACCGTTTCCAGACGAGTACAGGCAGATAAACAGTTTGCCTAAAGCCAAGAAACAGTACCCTCAACTGAAGAAAGTGCCATCCCAAGTATTGCAGCAAGCGATTAAGCAGTTGCATAAAAGTTGGGAATTTTTCACAAAAAGAGGGTACGGGCTTCCGATGTTTAAGAAATACGGGCAGGTTAAATCCTTACTGTTTCTCCAGTTCAAGGAAACTCCGGTAATTGGCAATCAATTAAAGCTGCCCAAACTAGGGGCAGTAATAATCAACCTGCATCGCCCGATACCCGATGGATTTAAGGTGAAGCAGGTGCGGCTGGTACGCAAGGCAGATAAGTGGTACGCGGTACTGGCAATTCAATGCAATGTAGACGTACTAGACTTTGAGCCGACGCCAGGGGGAAACGCCATCGGGGTGGATATTGGGTTAGAAAAATTTTTGGCAACCAGCGACGGTGAAATTGTCGAGCCAGCAGGCTTTTTCAGAGAACTACAGAGCAAGTTGAAATTACTGCAACGTAGGCTAGCCCGGAAAAGTAAGCGGTCAAGTAACTACGAAAAAGCCCGGTTAAAGGTAGGCTGGACACATCACCAAATCGCTAACACTCGCAAGGACTTCCATTATCATACTTAGAAGCCCTCACTATATTTTTAGAAATTAGTGAGGGAGAATGTCACGCTACAAGGGAGCTATCGAGAACACAAGTTAACTGTGATCTGCGTTCTTGAGCAGAGTCTTCAGGGATTTCTCATCAAATTCCCCGAGCAAATCTGCCTAAAATTGGTGTAAGGATAGAGATCAAACGATGTCAAAAAAGAGTGCTGGAGCATTTATTGGGGGTTTAGTTGTGGGGGGTGTCATTGGCACTCTAACCGGATTGCTAATTGCCCCGCGTCCAGGTCGGGATACACGACGGTTGTTGAAAAAGTCCACAGATGCCCTACCTGATTTGGCTGAAGATCTATCAACAACTGTACAATTACAAGCCGATCGCCTTTCAGAATCTGCCCTACGCAACTGGGATGGAACCCTGACACGACTGCGAGACGCGATCGCAGCCGGACGAGAGGCTTCCGCCCGGACACGAGACGAACTCAACTCGTCTCCATCTGACGTGGCGACTGAATCCCCCATGTCCGCTTCTGACCATCAAGTGTAGGCAACCTGTCGGTGATTGATCCTCTATTTTGGCTCGGACTATCCATTTTATTAGTAGCGGTCAGCTTAACGGCTGTTTTAGTGGCAGCATTACCGGCGCTGCAAGAGTTAGCACGAGCAGCCCGTAGTGTGGAAAAGTTAGCGGATACGCTGCGGCGGGAATTACCGCCAACTTTAGAGTCGATTCGCCTGACGGGTTTAGAAATTAGTGATTTGAGCAATGATATGAATGAGGGCGTTAAAAGCGCCGGTCAAGTGGTGCAACAAGTTGATCAAAGCATCCAGGGTGCAAAAAATCAGGCGAAAAAAGCGCAAATCGGCACTCGTAGTGTTGTCGCCGGTGTCAAGGCGGCTTGGAAAACCTGGAGGAACCCTGCTACTAGGCGTCGCTCCCTTGATCGCTTACCTCTGTCTGAACGCAAGGCTGTTGATCTGCAAAAACAAGATGCTGAACTGGATAGGGTTGAACCGCAGTATGAGCGTTCCTACGAGGAAATTCAGGATAATGCTCCTGTTCCTCGGCAATATGAAGGTATCAAATCTTCTGAGGAACCCTTGGAGTAGGAGTGATCCTGGAGCGGAGGGGCTTCAGGAGCAGCGGAGCAAATAAAGGACGAATGACGAATGACAAATCCCAAATATTAGAGTAAAGTAAACAAGTGTAAAGAAATCTTTACCTTAACCTGACCTTATCTCCCGTTTAAGATATCCCGTCCCTGTCCATTGTTTTGTGTATCGCAATGCTGGATCTTTTAAAACGATTTTTGGTAATCTTGGCAGCATTTTGTATTGCTGGCTCTGTTTGGGCGATCGCACCATCCGCCCAGGCTTATAACAACCCAGACCTACTCCCGAAAACCCAGACTCCCATTATTGATTTGGCGAATCTGCTGCCTCAGCTTCAGGAAGAAGCCCTAATTCAAGACATAGAAACCTTTGAAGCACAAACAGGTTGGAAGCTGCGGGTATTAACCCAATATGACCGTACACCCGGTTTAGCCGTTCGCGATTACTGGGGACTCAATGATAAAAGCGTTTTACTGATTGCTGACCCACGAGGCGGTAATCTGTTGGGCTTTAATGTGGGCGACGATTTATATCAATTTCTACCTCGTACCTTTTGGGTAGAACTACAGACACGCTTTGGTAACCTCTACTTTGTACGCGAGAATGGGGAAAACCAGGCAATTGTCAATGCATTAGATACGGTTAAAACTTGCCTAAATAAAGGTGGATGTCAGGTTGTTCCAGGCTTGCCTCAAGAACAGTGGATTCTCACCCTGATTACCTCATTGGTAGGTGGTGTGGTTTTAGGATTTGCGGCGATTCCTCGCAAAGATGGACAACTTGTGGCTTGGCAATGGGCGTTAATCTTTTCTCCCTTGTGGGGTATTCTGTTCATTGCTTTCGGAATCGGTCCAGTTGTCACTCGAACTGCTGAATGGTTGCCCTTATTCCGAAATGTCCTGGCTTTTGCACTAGGGGCGTTAGTGGCTTACCTGTCACCATTTATTGGTCAAACGACAGCGTCGGAAATGTAATTATGGGTTGGCTGAATCAGTAATAACTTGGTTGGGGCGCATGTCTATGCGCCCTGATCATGTCTGCTTGCTGCTCTGGAGCCTTAGTTGCTGACAATTCCTGACCACTGCACATTTTTTTGCTGAGTGCGACGATAGGAGAAGAAATACTCCGGTTGCTGATAGGTACAGTGAGACGCGATCGCAACTTGCTCGTGATCTAAGCCGAGTTGTTCGAGTTGTATCGCGTTCACCCGTCGCACATCTAAGCGGACTCGTCCCGGATGGGGATCATCGAAAATGGGGGAATGGGGAAGCTGCTGTAATTCATCCAAAATCGATTCAGGGGTATTTGTTTTATCCTTAGGGATAATAGTAGAACCCACTTCTATGGCAACGGTTTCCGAGACTTGATACACTTCTGGCGCGATCGCAGGTCCCATGGCAACCCGGAGATTTTCTAGGCGGCTACCTACCTCCAGGAATCGCGCGATCGTATTTGGCACAATTCGAGTCGCGGTTCCTCGCCATCCCGCATGAATAGCCGCGACTCGTCCCGTTTTTTCATCTCCAATCAGCACAGGCGTACAGTCAGCCGTGCAAACCCATACAGCTTGCTGGGGCTTTTCAGTGAAGATACCATCAGCCGCAGGTTTTTCAGGTGTCTGATTCTCCCCTTGACCAACTGCACCAATCGTGATAAATTCCGACGGCGTTAGGACTGTATTGCCATGAACTTGGCGTACCCGATAAACCGTCGCTTCGGGTTGCAGGGCTTCAACGATTTGGTCAGGGGGACGGGGTGAAAAAGCGGAGGTGAAAAAGCCATGATGCCAAGGTTCTAGAAGGCTACAGGTTAGATACGGTAAGTTGTCCCAAGTTTGCCAGTGCCACGTATGCATTGTTCAGGATAAAAGGGTAGAAGAGCCGTACAATAAGCTAGCTTAGCTAACCTTTAAGCTGTAGTGGTACTTAATCAACAAGCTCTGGAAATAGCCATCCAAACCGTCACGCAACAGTTATCCCATTCTGGACTCCCAGGACTTCAAGAAATCCGAGGGCTTCCCGTCTATTTATTTGATAGCCTCTCGTCTACAAATCAAACCCTTTGGGAATTGCTGGATAGAGGAACAACACCGCCCATCGTGGTTATCGCCGATCAACAGACGGCTGGACGAGGACAGTGGGGACGGCAATGGCAATCCGCTCCGGGTGGGTTATACTTATCCTTGGCTTTAACCACTAATTTGGCAGCATCCAATAGCGCCCAGCTCACAATGTGCAGCGCTTGGGGCGTTGCTACCGCGTTGAGAAGCTATGGTATTCCCGTCCTGATTAAATGGCACAATGACCTGCTGTTGCTGGGCTATAAGTTAGGTGGAATTCTTACCGAAACCCGCCTATCTCAGGGGCAAATCACCAAAGCTGTTATCGGTATAGGCATTAACTGGAGCAATCCTGTGCCAGAAACAGGGATTAATTTACAATCCTTTTTTGAGACTCAACCAACGAGTCCAGCCGTAACTTCAAGAGAAATGTTAGCGGCAATCGTGATACAGGGATTGCGATCGGGGTATCACTACGGGTTAGAATCAGGCATTGACAATTTACGGTTGTCCTATCAAGGGTTACTGTTTCATCAGGGAGCCTCGATTCAGGTCAACGGAAATCCTGGCATCGTCAAAGGAGTCACGTCAAGGGGTGATCTAAGGGTTGGGTTGACCTCAGCTGATGCAACGGATGCAAATGCTGACGCCGCAATCCGTCCAGAAATTCACCTCAAGCCCGGTACAATTAGTCTGGGTTATCCTCAAGACGTGCCTTGAATGTCCTTGTCTGTCAAACGTCAACAAATCAGGTTGGAGTCGCCAATGTTACTGGGTTGAGACGCTTCAGTTTATGGTTTTGATTAATGAATCGGTGTTCTAGTCCAATTAAATCCCTTTAAATTGACTGAAAATTTTTACTCGATATTGATAGACAGTGAGGATGAGGAGTGAGTCGCAAATGAATAAAAAAACCGTCGCCAATTCCACCCCAACAGGCGTATTTTACCGATATCCCTGGCTTAAGCAAGGAATCAGTTTGATGGGAGGGCTGGGTGTGATCAGTAGTGGTCTAGTCGTTGCTCAAACCGATGCACCAATAGATACAGGTATAGCCCCAGCTGCACCGCCTGCTCCCCCTGTAATTAAATTTACCCCGCCGCCCCCAGCACCTCCAGCCCAACCTAAACCCGCAGCGCCAGCAGTCGTTGTCGCCCCCCCAGCACCTGCACCTAAACCCGCGTACCAACCGCCTGCTCCCCCTGTCCCTAAACCCCCAGCCCCCGCACCGGTTAGTGTGAGCAAGCCTCCAGCACCTGCTCCGGCTCCCGCCGCACCTACACCAACAGTGGCGACACCCCCGGCTCCCAAACCGAGACTTGACGCGCCGAATCTATCGATTCCAGCTCCCGCCACCCTAGCCAAACCCCCGAAAGTTATTATTAATCCTTCCCCCACTCAGGAAGCCGCTCAAACCCCAGCCGCACCGAATAATAGCTATATTGACCGGACAAACTACAGCCTGGGCGCAACCCAAAGTCCTGCTAAACCAGCCGTGATTCTTACCGAGCGGTCAACGGGTTGTCAAACGGTGTCGCGCAATGGACAACTGGTGAGTGGGAGCTGTGGAGGTCAAGCTGCGCCAAGACAACAAACACAAACGGTTCAGGCGGGAGTTCAGGCGGGAGTTCAGGCGGGGGTTCAGGCGGGACGCATTCAACGTCAACCTCATCAACTCCCAGGAGGAACTGGAACCCAAATAACTCGACTCCCTGCACCTCCGGTTGCCTTCAGCGCCAGTGTGAGTCCGCCAGTCAGGTCAGTTCAACGGGTGACAGCGTATGTGAATCCTCGGAGCAGACAGTTTACTCGCCCTCCTGGTGTCTCCTCTATGCCCACAACGGCATCACCCAAAACCACTCCCACGGGTCTGACTTACTATAATTTCTCTAACCGACCTCTAGGGCGTCCTCTAGTCGGCAATGCCAGCTTTATCTTTCCCTTAACCATTCCGGCGGCAATTACCTCAGTATTCGGTTGGCGGATGCATCCAATTGCTGGGGCTTATCGTTTCCATTCCGGTACAGATATAGCCGCCCCGACAGGTACACCTGTTTTGGCTGTTGCTCCTGGTGAGGTGGCGACGGCTGATTTCTTGGGCGGCTACGGACTGACGGTGATCTTGCGCCATGAGGAAGGCACTCAAGAAAGCCGCTATGCTCACCTGTCGGAAATTTTTGTTCAACCCGGTGAATCGGTGGATCAAGGCAGTGTTATCGGGCTTGTCGGTAGTACTGGTTTTTCTACCGGTCCCCATCTCCACTTTGAGTGGCGTCACCAAACCACCGATGGCTGGGTGGCGGTTGATGCTGGCGCTCATTTAGAATATGCTATGGCTCAACTGATTGAGGCGCTGAAGGTGGCGCAGGCGATCCAGCAACCGGACTCCTGAATATACAGGTAATGTAGAGACGTTGCATACAACGTCTCTACATTCACAAGGGGCAGGTTCTGTACAAAGGTTTAGCGCCTTATTCAAGGCATCAGAAGCCCACGCTGTCCCGTAAGGGCAGCTCTGGGTACGTCACCTAGACTTTGGCTTCCAGAGACTTGAGATATTCGGTATTGACACCGGATTCGCGGATCAGGGCGATTTTTCCAGTCCGGGCTATTTCCCGAAGTCCGAACTTGCTTAAAATCTGGATAATCGCGACCATTTTTCCAGGGTCTCCCACAACTTCGATCGTCAGGGAATCCTCGGCAATATCCACCACCCGCGCCCGGAACACTTGGGCGAGTTCAATGATCTCTGATCGCGTGGAACTGGTGCCGTTGACTTTGATCAGCATCAATTCCCGCTCAACACAAGGGGTGGTGGTAATGTCTTGAACTTTGATCACGTTGATCAGTTTGTAGAGTTGCTTGGTTAGTTGCTCAATCGATGGCTCATCCCCAGGCACTACCATCGTAATCCGTGAAATCCCAACTTTTTCAGCAGGACCTACGGCGAGACTTTCAATATTGAAGCCGCGACGGGCAAATAAACCAGCGATGCGAGTTAAGACACCGGCTTCATCTTCGACTAAAACTGAAAGGGTGTGTTTCATCAGCTAACACCAAAATGGCACAAAGGCAATTGCCTCTTGCTTATGTATAATCGGGTCTTGGCTTGACACTCTCCGGTCTAAAGACACGGAGATTCTGCTGACGGAACGTATACGTTCCCGCTGCGACTGTCAAACGTCGCCTAAACAGGCTTTTATATCTTACCTTGGTCTGAAAAAATAACAAGACTTCAGTCCGGATAAATTTGTCATTCGTCAGGGTCAGTGACCCGATTTAGCCGAATAATCTCCCTGAACCCCAAACCCCGTCGTCGGGTATGGCAAAATTAAACGTAAAACCCACGATTTCCATGACAGCAACCACTCCCTCCCTACCCACTCAATACGATCCCACGACCACTGAAGCCAAATGGCAGACATTCTGGGAAGAACAGGGTGTCTTCCAAGCCCACCCTGAACAAGGTGGTGAACCCTATTCCATGGTGATTCCACCGCCCAACGTTACGGGTAGCCTGCACATGGGTCACGCCTTGGGACAAACGATTATGGATATCCTCGTCCGCTATAACCGGATGAAGGGGTGTAATACGCTGTGGTTACCGGGGACTGACCATGCGAGTATTGCGGTTACCACGATTTTAGACCGAAAACTGAAAGCAGAAGGCAAGACTCGTCAAGAGGTGGGACGGGAAGATTATTTAAATCGCGCTTGGCGATGGAAGGAGGAATCAGGGGGTTGGATTGTTAACCAATTGCGTCGCTTAGGCGTGTCGGTGGATTGGTCGCGGGAACGGTTCACTATGGACGAAGGTTTGTCTAATGCAGTACTTGAAGCCTTTGTCCAACTCTACGACGCTGGACTGATTTACCGGGGTGAATATATGGTGAATTGGTGTCCCCAGTCTCAGTCGGCGGTTTCGGATTTGGAGGTGGAAAATAAGGAGGTTAATGGACATCTGTGGCATTTTCGTTATCCCCTGAGTGAGGGAAATGGGTCAGTGGAAGTGGCGACAACTCGACCTGAAACGATGCTGGGTGATACAGCGGTGGCGGTTAATCCCCAAGATGAACGCTATCAGCATTTAATTGGCAAAACCTTAACCTTGCCGATTATGGGGCGAGAGATTCCGATTATTGGGGATGAGTTGGTTGACCCTAGCTTCGGTACGGGGTGCGTGAAAGTGACTCCGGCTCATGATCCCAATGACTTTGAGATGGGCAAACGCCATGACTTGCCGTTTATTAATATCCTGAATAAAGATGGCACGCTCAATGAAAATGCTGGGTCTTTTCAAGGACAAGACCGATTTGTAGCTCGGAAAAATGTGGTGCAGCGACTAGAGGCGGATGGATTCCTGGTCAAGATAGAAGATTATCACCATACTGTTCCCTATAGCGATCGCGGCAAAGTCCCCGTTGAACCTCTATTATCTACCCAATGGTTCGTTAAGATTCGTCCCCTGGCTGATAAAGCGCTCGAATGGCTGGATCAGCATAACTCCCCCGACTTTGTTCCTGAACGCTGGAAAAAAGTTTACCGAGACTGGTTAGTAAAATTAGAAGACTGGTGCATCTCTCGCCAACTCTGGTGGGGACACCAAATTCCGGCTTGGTATGCGGTGAGTGAAACCGGGGGAGAAATTACCGATAGGACACCGTTTATCGTGGCTCACAATGAAGCCGATGCTCAAGAAAAAGCAATATCACAATTTGGCGAAGATGTCAAGCTTATCCAAGACCCCGATGTGCTCGACACTTGGTTTTCATCCGGCTTGTGGCCCTTCTCAACTATGGGTTGGCCCCAACAGACGCCGGATTTAGAAACCTACTACCCCACCACCGTGTTAGTTACAGGCTTTGATATCATATTCTTCTGGGTTGCCCGGATGACGATGATGGGGGGTTATTTTACGGATCAAATGCCATTCCAAACCGTTTACATCCACGGCTTAGTCCGGGATGAAAATAACAAAAAGATGTCCAAGTCGGCAAATAATGGTATTGATCCGCTGATCCTGATCGAGAAATATGGTACAGATGCACTCCGTTATACCTTAGTCCGAGAAGTCGCTGGTGCGGGTCAAGATATTCGTTTAGAGTATAATCGCCAGACCGATGAGTCGGCGTCAGTGGAAGCCTCGCGCAACTTTGCCAATAAACTGTGGAATGCGGCGCGGTTTGTGATGATGAATCTAGATGGCAAACCTCCCCAAGGGTTGGGTTCGCCACTGGAGAAGGAAAGGGATAAATTAGAATTAAGCGATCGCTGGATTCTCTCCCGCTTTTATCAAGTTGTCACTCAAACCCGTCAACAACTAGAGGGTTACGGTTTAGGAGAAGCCGCCAAAGGACTCTATGACTTTATCTGGGGTGACTTTTGTGACTGGTATATTGAACTGGTTAAACAACGGTTGCGACAAAAAGGAACTCAATCGCGGCAAATTGCCCAGCAAACCCTGGCATACATCCTCGATGGTATCCTGAAACTCCTGCATCCCTTTATGCCCCATATTACCGAAGAAATCTGGCATACCTTAACCCAAAAAACGGATGAATGTTTGGCGCTGCAACCTTATCCCGCCCTGCCCGACTCGGAAGCAGAATCAGGCGCATTCCCTATTGATCAACAACTGGAAAACCAGTTCGAGTTATTAATTGGGACAATCCGCACCATCCGTAACCTGCGTGCAGAAGCTGGGATTAAACCTGGGGCAAAAGCACCCGTGATTTTGCAAAGTGAAAATCCTGATGAACGTGAGATTTTAGACAAAGGTGAATCCTACCTGCAAGACTTAGGCAAAGTCGATACCTTAACCATTGTGCCAGCCTTAGAGGAAGAACTCAAAACCACAATGGCGGGTGTGATTGGCACCATTCAAGTGATTATTCCGCTAGCGGGTTTAGTCGATGTCGAGACACTTCGCGCTAAGTTAGAAAAAGACCTCAGCAAAATCGATGCCGAAGTCAAATCTCTATCTAGTCGTTTGGCGAATCAAAACTTTGTCAACAAAGCCCCCGCCCCTGTTGTGCAGGGCGCTAAGGATGCATTGAGTGAGTCTGTGCATCAAGCCGAAATTTTGCGCGATCGCCTAAAAAGACTCTAACTCTAAAGCGATGATAAATTATTCCTTCTTGACGATCAATTCCTTACTGATTAACGACCAACAACTAACAGGCTATGCTACATCTGGGTGAAGTGCAAAACAACGACAATGGCGGCGGCATTGAACTGCAATTGCTAGCCCGTCAAGAATCTGATGACTCCTGGGCACTCATTAATCCACCAAAAAGCCTTTCGTTCTCATCAAATGAGGCGAACTCCTTTAATCAAGGCTTGTTAGTGTTGGTAGATATTTCTGACAATCAAGACGTTGTGAGTATTTACTCGGCGAAAGAGTGGGTGTTAAACTTCATCCAACGATATCTAACCATCGGGATTACGCCCATCTTCTTACAGGAAGAATTGACTCGCACTGAACAATGGCGACAGGATTTGACCCTACAAAGTCAAGATTTAACCCGCCAGCGTGCCGAAATGGAAGCCCGTCGTGAAAACATTCAAGCCTTAGAAATTGAATTAAAACTCAAAGAGCAACAACTTGAAGAACGGGAAGCTAAGTTACAGGAACAATTAAAAAATATTGAGCATCCCGATGAGGGAGATGAGGGAGATGAGGGAGCAGGGGAAGCAGGGGGAGCAGGGGAAGCAGGGGAAGCAGGGGAAGCAGGGGAAGCAGGGGAAGCAATGTAGAGACGTAGCATGCTACGTCTGGGAGCAGGGGGAGCTGAGACGTTCCGATGCATCTTTTGTAGGGGCGGGTTTTACTACTAACATTTCGTTGTCACCCTGATGTAACTAAACCCGCCCCGACCTAACCGTTCAATTATTGCAAATGATATCATGTCCAGACCCATCACCCCTACTAAAAATGTACGGGCTTGGTTACCAAGCCCCTACTTCCCATCACCGTAATTATGGGTATTCAACCGGACATGATATGACAAATGACAAATTACCAATGACAAATGACGAATGACAAATCACCAATCGCCGAACTCAGGATTATTTGAATCATCACGATTAGGATCAGATATAAACCTTGAGCGATAACGATTGACTGCAATCGCAAAGTCATCCTCAATATAAAATGTCACCTGCACCGGACCATATTGTTCCTCAATCATGCCCTTAATTCGTTCCACAAGTACGGAGGTTACTCCGGCAAATTCAGGATGTATGATCAGGTGCATTTGAATATACACATAACGCCCCACAATTCCCCGTGAGCGAATGTGATAACAGTGAGTGATTCCGCCAACTTGGTGAGCGATTTGCGCGAGAATTTCTGGGGCGATCGCAGTTGGCTCAACCAGTAGGGGAAACTGCCAATTCACAACCTGCCAGCAATTCCTCACCGCCACCAGAACCAGTACAATGGCTAACACCACATCCAGCCAAACTAACCCCGCCCCGACTCCCACAAGCCCAAGGAGTACGACGAGAGTTAGGCAGACATCCAGCAAGAGTTGTCGGGCATTAAACTGCACAGCCGCACTTCTGAGTAGTTTAGCTTGATACAGTCCCACTAATGCCAACCCTAAACTGGTAATTACTACGACGCCGATTAATTGAATCAGGGGTAAACTCACCCGAACCGGCAACGTCAGCAAGTCGTCGAAAGCCCAGTTAAGCAACTGTTGACTCGATATCCCCCAGACATTCAATCCGGTAAACCCGAAAAAGCCAATCAGTAAGAATAGGATCAGGGTTTCCCACTTACCATGACCATACACCGATCGCCGTATGGGATGCTCATTCCCGATCAGCTTATATAAACTCAGCAGGGTACTGAAGCTAACCAGCAACGTCTGCATCGATTCTGCCATAAGACTTAGCGATCGCGTCGCCCAAGCCGCAGAAACTTTTACCGATAAAATAAATAAGGTTAGCCAAAGCGTCGTGAATAGTATCAGACGAGTTGTCTGAATGCGATTTGATCCTTCACTCATCTGTCAGAAGGTAGTGAACCCAAACGGGGAAACTACCCAATAGTAAGCCCAATCTGTGCTTTCTTTCGCCAAGATTGCTAGGGATAGGGGAGATGAGGGAGCAATGTTCCATATTCTCGGTTTCCCATTCCTTGTCGTCTTTATGTTCAACCCTATTAAATCTTTCAACAGTATCCTAACTAACGTGGCGGGAAACCTTCCCTTGGGAACCGTTCTGATTGTACCTTTTGTTCTGCAAATTGTGGGAACGGTGGGATTGGTGGGGTATCTCTCCTATAAAAATGGTCAAAGGGCAGTTGAAAACATAGCCTATCAGTTAATCGATGAGGTGGACAAGCGCGTCGAGCAAAATGTGTACCATTATCTGGAAACTCCTCACCAGGTTACTCAAAACCTTGCCGCTGCTATTCGTACTGGAGTTGTAGACTGGAAAAATTTTCCGGGTTTAGAACGCTACTTCGCCCAGCAACTCCAAATCTATACCACGGTGAGTAGTATGGCAATCGTCACTGAGGAACGAGAATTCTTGAATGTAGGCAAATTATTAGCAAGTGATTCTTTAGTTATCCGTGTTTTAGATCAATCGACGAACTACGCCTTTCACTACTATACTGCCGATCTTCAGGGTCAGCGAATTAAACGAACCCAAGTTAGATATGACTTTGATCCCCACAATGATCCACCCGATGGTGATTCTTGGTATCAAGCGACAAAGCAAGCAGGTAAAGGAATTTGGCATCCGCTTGTTAGTTTATCCCAGGGCGTTGATCAACCCCTATTTCTGATCGCTAATTTTTTGCCGTTTAATGACTCAGAGGGGACGTTTCAAGGGATTTTGGTAGCTACCTTTTTTGTACCTGAGTTGGCTGAGTTTCTAGAGAATGTGGAAGTGGGACAAACGGGTCAAGTCTTCATTATTAATCAAAAAGGAGAACTGGTTGCTAGTTCTACGGGTGAAATCCCCTTTAAGCCAGATTTAAAGGCAGATTATCGGAAAAACTTAAATCCTCAAGACTGGCGGATACCTGTTCAACAGAGTAGGAATCCTCTGACTAAAGCGTCTGTAAAATTTCTATTGAATCAGGTTAATAACTGGTCTGAAATCAAGCAGGCTCAAGAATTTAAGTTTACGTTTAAGCACAATCACTATTACTTGCATATTAATCCGATTCAGGAGCAATCTGGGTTGAATTGGTTAATTGTCACCGTTGTTCCTGAATCTGACTTTATGGCAGAGATTCATGCCAATACTCGCACCACGATAGGATTGTGTGTTGCGGCATTAATCCTGTCTATTATTATGGGAATTAGTACCGCTCGCTGGGTGACGAAACCGATTCTACAATTAAATAAAGCCGCTGACGCGATCGCGCGGGGAGAATGGCAGCAATCAATCGCCATGAACCGGGGGGATGAAGTCGGTCAACTGGCAGAATCATTCCAGACTATGGCAGCGCAACTACAACAGTATTTTACTCAACTTCAATCCTCCAATCAAGCCTTAACTGAAAGTGAAAGCCGATTGACTCAAATTCTGGAAGCGATACCGGTAGGGATATCCGTTCATGATATTAACGGACAATTAACGTATGCCAACGAAAAGTCAAAAGAGTTACTGGGAATTGAGACATTACCCGACGCCAAAACTGAGGAATTAGCCGCGACTTATCAGGTTTATCAGAGCGAGAGTAATCAATTGTATCTGGTGGAAAATCTGCCCGTCGTTCGCGCTCTGAACGGGGAAAAAACAATAGTGGAAGACCTAGAAATTCATCAACCGGATCATATTGTTCCCTTGGAAGTTTATGGAACACCGCTATTAGATCAAACCGGGACAATTATCGGCGCGATCGCAGCCTTCGCTGATATCACGGAACGCAAGCGAGCCGAGACTCTCCGACGGAATTACAATCGTACCCTAGAAGCCAACGTCGCTCAACGAACTGCTGAATTAGTTGAAGCTAACCAACGATTACAACAAGAAATGGCTGAGCGTCAGTTACTCGAAGGCAAACTTTATAGTTCTGATCAACAAATCCGGACAATTTTTGAAGCCATTAACGATATTGTCCTGATAATTGATCATCAAAAAAGCGTTCAAGTTGCACCGACGAAGCGAACGTACTTGTCCCCGGAAGACAGTAACCTGCTTAATGTAATTATTGAGCAATTTTTTGAGGATGCACAGGATTGTTGGTTTACCCAAGTTCAACAGGTATTAGAAACCGGGCAGACAATCTATTTTGACTATAATTTAACCTGGGATAATCGCCAGACTTGGTTCACTATCTCCATTGCTCCCTTGTCTGATCAGTCGGTGATTTGGGTAGCGCGGGATATTAGCGATCGCAAACTTGCCGAAGACGCTCTCCGTACCAGTGAGTACCTGTATCGCGCCATGGCTAGGAATTTCCCCAATGGGGCAATTTTCCTGTTTGACCCTAATCTACGCTATCTGGTGGCGGATGGTCAGGCGTTAGCACAAGCGGGATATAGCTGGGAAGCGTTGCACGGGAAAACCATCTGGGAGGTTTTACCCCCAGCAACTTGTGTCATGGTTGAGCCACTCTATCATGCTGCTTTGGCTGGAATTGAGCAGACTCAAGAAATTAGCATCGGAGGTTTAACCTATTTGTGTCAGAGTACGGCGGTGAGAAATGATGCGGGTAACGTAATCGCCGGGATGGTTGTCACCCAGGATATCACCGAGCGTAAGGAGTTTGAACAAGCTTTAATCAGGAGCGAGAACCGCTTCCAAGAAATTGCTAGAACCGTGAGTCAATTCTTCTTTGTCCGCTCCACGAGTTCCGGTAAGTTTCTTTACGTCAGTCCAGCTTACGAAACAATATGGGGACGCTCCTGTGAGAGTCTATCTCAAAACCCCGAATCTTGGATAGAGGCGGTACATCCAGAGGATCGCCAATTGGTTCTCGATTCCCTTAGCCAACAGTTTCAAGGACATCCGGTGAAGCGAGACTATCGGATCATTCGAGCCGATGGTGAACAACGCTGGATTAACGCTGATATTTCCTTGGTGCGAGATGAGACAGGAGAACCGTTGCGGTTTGTCGGTTTGGTAGAAGATATTACCGAACGGAAACAGGCGGAGATAGAACTCCAATCTACTAAAGAACGCTTACAATATCTGCTCACCGCGAGTCCAGCGGTTATTTTTAGTTGTCAAGTCGCAGGCGATTTCTCCGCCACATTTATGAGTGAAAATGCCAGTACAATTCTTGGCTATGATGCTGAGAACTTTATCCACAATGCCCAGTTTTGGGCGATGCGGGTTCACCCGGAAGATATGGCGGTGATTAACGAGGTTGTACCGCAACTGTTTGCTCAGGGATATTGTACCTACGAGTACCGCTTTCACCATGGGGATGGTACCTATCACTGGTTCGCCACGCAACTGATGTTAGTTCGGGATGAAACTGGGATACCCCTGGAATGTGTTGGGTATTTAATTGATATCACCGAACGTAAACAAGCTGAGGAATCTCTCAGAGAAAGTGAAACATTTTTACGCAGTATTTACGAGGGTATTGAAGCGGCTGTCTTTATCGTTGACGTTCTGGAAACGGGTGAATTTCGCTATGTTAGCATTAACCCGACTCATGAACGGATGTCTGGTCTTCGCTGCTCAGAAATACAGGGGAAAACACCACAAGAAATATTAGCACCAGACATTGCCGAGGCGGTGTGTCAACGGTATCATCACTGTCTGGCGGCGGGAGAGCAGATCACTTATGAACATTCGCTACAAATTAACGAAAAAGACTCTTGGTGGATTAGTAATTTAACTCCCCTGAAAGACAGTAACTCCCGCATCTATCGACTAATTGGCACGAGCTTGAATATTAGCGATCGCAAACAGGTTGAACTTCAACTTAAGGAAAATCAACGGTTTATCGAAAAAATCATCAATACTTCGCCACAACTGCTCTACCTGTTTGACCCAACAGCGAGAACAGATCTGTATATTAATCGACAATCCCTCGATATATTAGGTTACACCCCCGAAGAAATTATCTGCCGGGGGATAGAGTTTTTCCTGGATGTTCTCCATCCCGATGACTTGCCTTTGATTGAGCGGAATATAAACTTTTGGCAAACGGCATCAGATAGCGATATTTTATCCACCGAGAGTCGATTTCGCCACAAAGATGGCTCTTGGCGCTGGTTACTGTCACGGGAAGTGGTGTTTGAGCGGGATGAAACGAATCGGGTGATTAAAATTTTGGGAACCTCTCAGGATATCACCGAACTCAAAGAAGCCGAAGATGCTTTACGACGGTATGAACGGATTGTTTCATCGACAACCGATGCCATTTCTTTGCTGGATATGAATTACACCTATCAAGTTGTCAATCAAGCCTATCTAGATTGGAATCAAAAAGGATCTGACGAGATTGTCGGATATTCGGTGAGTGACTTGATGGGAGAGGAGGTATTTGAACAGGTGATTAAACCGAATTTAGATCGATGTCTGGCGGGTGAAACCATAAACTATCAAGAATGGTTTAACTATCCGGGAGGGAAACAGGAATTTATCAGCGTCACCTATATCCCTTACCTGGATGCTAATCAGCAGATTTCCGGAGTTATCGTCAATTGTCGGAATCTCACTAAATTGAAACAGGTGGAAACCAAATTGCGGCAAACGAATCAGGAAATGCAAGCCATTTTTGATGCGTTTCCCGATATCCTGTTTCGTCTGGCGGCGGATGGTACGATTCTAGATTTTCGTACCAAAAACTCTGAGTTCTCTACCTCACCAGAATCATGTTTGAATCATAACATTCAAGAGGTATTACCGACTTCAGCAGGCGCAAAACTATATGGGGCGATTCAGCAAGTTTTGGCAACGGGATCACTGATCAGTTTAGAGTATTCTTTACCCCTTAATCAGGGGGAACAATACTTCGAGGCGCGAATGGTTCCCCTGAATCACAATGAGGTAATTGCCCTGACTCGCAATATTAGCGATCGCAAACAAGCTGAACTTGCCCTAGAAGCCTCTCAAGCTCGATTTTCTGGGATTCTAGAAATTGCTAATGATGCGATTATTTCTGTCAACGAACAGCAACAAATTACCCTATTTAATCAGGGTGCGGAAAAAATGTTTGGCTACAAAGCCGATCAAGTATTAGGTCAACCTCTAGATTTACTCTTACCTCCTCGCGCCGCTAGAATTCACCGCCATCACGTCAGTAATTTTGCTGAATCTGTCGGTACAGCACGACAAATGGGAGAACGCAACGAACTTTTTGCTCGCCGTCAGGATGGGACAGAGTTTCCCACAGAAGCCTCAATTTCTAAGCTGGAGATCAACGGCGAAATCTTATGTACAGCCATATTACGAGACATTAGCGATCGCAAAGCGGCTGAATTGCAACTGAGCCAGCAAAAAGAAATTCTCCAGACAATTTTTGATTCTATTCCGATCATGTTGTGCTTCTATAAAGAAGGGGTTGAGGTAGAATTCATTAACCCAGCATTGGAGCAAACATTGGGATGGTCACTGGCAGAAATGCGAGATATTGATATTATGGCAGAGATTTATCCTGACCCAGACTATCGCGCCTCAGTGTTAGACTTTATGATCAAAGCCGATGGAACTTGGCAAGACTGTCAGACTCGAAACCGCAGGGGTGAAGTTCTCGAAATTACTTGGGCAAATATTCGCTTACCCGATGGTTCTACTGTGGGAATCGGTCAAGATATTACCGAACGCAAACAGGCAGAATTAGCCTTACAAGAGCGCGAATATAGGCTGCGTACCTTGGCAGATAATCTACCGAATGGTTTAATTTATCAACTCGTTAGAGAACCCAATGGCAACTTTCACTTCTCCTATATCACCGCCGGAATTGAACGATTAGTCGGAATTAAACCAGAGGTAATTATCCAGGATGCTAGTGTTTTGTTTAATCTAATTGTTGACGAAGATCGCCAGCTTAATTACCAACGAAATGAAGAATCCTGGCGTAATCTTTCGCTTTATGAGATGCAGATGCGAAAGCGAACACTTAGCGGTGATATTCGATGGTCTTATGTACGTTCCGCCCCCCGTCGCTTAGAGGATGGAAGCACCGTTTGGGATGGCATTGAAATTGATATTACTGAACTCAAGAAAACCGAGATAGAATTAGCCAAAGCCAAAGACGCTGCTGAAGCCGCTAATCGTGCCAAAAGTGCGTTTTTGGCGGCTATGAGTCATGAACTTCGCACGCCCTTGAATGGGATTTTAGGCTATGCTCAAATTCTCAAACCCCATTCAAATTTAACCCAAAAACAAAAGGATGGAATTGAGATCATCTACCAATGCGGTCAACATTTACTTACTCTCATTAATGATATTTTAGACCTGTCAAAAGTGGAAGCTGGCAAACTGGAACTCTATCCCGAAGAGTTTCATTTCCCCTCCTTTATTGTCGGACTCTGTGAAATATTCCGCCTCAAAGCTACTCAAAAAGACATTACCTTTATCTACCACGCTCCCACACCCATGCCCCAAGTGATTTATGGGGATGAAAAGCGACTGCGCCAAGTCTTAATGAACCTGCTTTCTAATGCGGTTAAATTCACGGATAAAGGGAGTGTTACTTTTACAGTCATTGTTGAAATTATCACCACTCAAGACTATGGAATTGAGCCAAAATTCACTCAGGGCGGGTTGAGTCACATCCGGGCGAGTCACGAAACGATAGAAGTGAAACCCGCCCCTACAGACTCAACAATGGCGGGTTTTGAACAAAGCTTATCATCAACAGATCCACAAGATAGGCTAAACCCGCCCCGACACACTCAAAAATTACAAAAAATTCGCTTCCAAATTGAAGATACGGGAATTGGCATGAGTTCCGAAGACTTAGAGAAAATCTTCTTACCCTTCGAGCAAATTAAGGATAGTTCTCGCCGCCATGAAGGAACCGGATTAGGATTAGCAATTACTCACAAACTCGTCGCCCTCATGGGGAGCAAAATTGGGGTTGAGAGTACTCTTGGCGTGGGGAGTAAATTCTGGTTCGAGGTTGATTTACCCGAAGTTCCTTCTTCAGCAGAAGTCATCCTCGCAAAACCGATGGATATGATTGTGGGTTATTCTGGTGCTAAACGCAAAATCTTGATTGTTGATGATCGGTGGGAAAATTGTGCCGTTCTCAAGAGTATTTTAGAACCCCTTAGCTTTGAGGTTCAAGACGCCACGAATGGACGAGAGGGATTAGAAAAAGCATTGGCATGGCAACCCGATTTGATTCTGGTTGATATTGTTATGCCAATCATGGATGGACACCAAATGACGCAACAGCTACGCCAACTCTCTGAGTTTAGAAATACGCCAATTATTGCGATTTCTGCCAATGCGTTTGCCAATAACCGCGTTGAAAGTTTGGATGCAGGCTGTACGGATTTCCTGACTAAGCCGATTGCTACAACAGATTTGCTCCAGAAAATTCAGGTGTATTTAAATGTGTCCTGGGTTTATCAGGCGAAAGCAGAACAATCAAAACTATCTTCTGAATCTGGCGATATGGTAATCCCCTCTCAGGAGGAGTTAGCGGCTCTCTATGAAGCGGCGAGTATGGGGGATGTCGCTGGCGTTGAACAGGAAACTATGGGACTCCAGGATATGAATCCTGATTATATTCCCTTTGCCCTGGAAGTATTGGAAATGGCGGCTAATTTTGACTATGAAAAAATTGTTGATTTATTGGATAATTGTTTTGGAGATTGGTGATTTGTCTTCCTTCGTTATTTTTAGCCCTGCCTTTTGCTATATGTTTTATGGCTTTCTGATAGACAAGCAGCAAGACATAGAAGTCTGGAACCGGGCTGTCGATTGGGACATAAGGATAGTCGAATAGATGCTGGGAAAGTTAAATAAATTTTGAGTAAATTCCCACTTCCCTATCTTCCCGATAGTTGGGCGAAGCGAATAGAATAGCAGTGCTGGGCAAGGGAAACTAATATAAAATGTCACTTTATCAAAAATCTCAGTTAAATCCAGATTCCCTCAACGAGTTGACGAACGTCTGTGGAGAGATGGGGAATTGCTCTAGAGAGCCACAAATTCTCGTCATCGACGATACGCCCGAAAATCTGAAACTGGTTTCGGACTTTTTGAGAGACGCTGGCTTTGAGGTGCGGATAGCTAAAAGTGGTGTGCAAGGGCTCAAACTCTTAGAGAAACTTGATCCCGATTTGATCTTACTCGATGTGATGATGCCGGAAATGGATGGCTTTGAAACCTGTCGTCATCTCAAAGCATGGGAGAAGACGCAGGATATCCCCGTCATTTTTATGACAGCGGCGGTGGATACGTCGAATACTGACGCAAAAGTCAAAGGATTATCCTTAGGGGCAGTAGACTATATTAGTAAACCGATTCAACTCGATGAGGTATTAGCGCGGGTCAAAATTCACCTGCATCTCAAATTATTAACCCAGCAACTCCAGGAACAAAACGCCCAGTTGCACCAAGAAATTCGCCATCGCCAACTTGCACAAGCACAGTTGACGGAACATGCGCGGCGCTTAGCCTTGCGTTCAGATATCGGATTTGCCTTGAGTCAGGAAAGTGATTTATCCACGATGCTGTTTCGCTGTACTCAGGCTTTCGTTCAACACCTCGATGTCGCCTTTGCCCGAATTTGGACGCTCCACCCAACTGAAAATATCCTGGAATTACAAGCCTCGGCGGGACTATACACCCATCTTAATGGCACTCATGCTAGAATCCCCCTGGGTGAGTCGAAAATTGGTCGCATCGCCAGTCAACGCCAACCCCATTTTACCAATGATATCCTTCGTGATCCCGAACTCAGTGATCCAGAATGGGCGCAACGGGAAGGTATTGTATCCTTTGCTGGTTATCCCCTAATTGTTGAAGATGAACTTGTGGGGGTAATGGGGATGTTTTCCCGTCATCCTTTATCCCCAAACACCCTGGATACCCTCGCCTCGGTTGCGAATGAAATCGCGGTGGGAATTGAACGCCAGCAACTGGCTCAAGCTTTGCAAGAGTCTCAGCGCTGGCTACAGGCGATTAATGATGCTAATCCCAATATTATTTATGTTCATGATTGGATAAAGCAGCGCAATGTCTATGCTAACCGGGAAATCTATACTACTTTAGGCTACACCCCCGGACAAATCCAGGACATGGGGAACCAGGTTCTCTCAATGCTGATGCATCCCGATGATTTGGCCATCCTCACGGATCATCAAAACCGGATTAAATATGCCCAAGTGGGTGAAGTCTTTGAGTTAGAATACCGGATGCGCCACAAAAATGGGGAATGGCGTTGGCTATTTGCCCAAGAGATGGTGTTTAAACAGGATGCAGACGGGACAACGCGACAAACCCTGGGTGCTGCGATTGATATTAGCGATCGCAAAGAAGCGGAGATGTTGCTGGCACAACAAAATTATATCTTGCAGTGCATCGCTTCAGATGCGTCACTCCCGGATATTTTGGCAGCCTTAGCTCGGTTTGTTGAGGAACAGTCTGAGCAAATGCGCTGTTCTTTTCTCTTAGTCGATGAACAAGGTAAACTGCGCTTAGGTGCTGCTCCTAGTTTACCTCAGGAATACAACCAAGCGATCGATGGTGTGGAAATTGGTGAGGGCGTAGGTTCCTGTGGTACGGCGGCTTATCGCCAAGAAACGGTTATTGTCACCGATATTGCTACTGATCCGTTATGGGCAAATTATAAAGACTTAGCCTTATCTCATGGACTCAGAGCCTGTTGGTCTGTACCGATTTTATCCCGTGATGGCAACATATTAGGCACCTTTGCCGGGTATTATGACTACCCGCAAACCGCAACTAACCTCGATCAAGCCTTAATTAACCAAACCCTCTACCTTGCCAAGATTGCCATCGAACGGACGCGATCGCAAGCCGCCTTACGCGAAAGTGAAGAACGCTTACAACTCGCCTTAGACGCTTCAGGAGATGGGTTATGGGATTGGAATATTAATACCGGAGATGTGTATTTCTCCCGTCACTGGTTTGATATGCTCGGCTATGAGTATGATGAACTCTCAGGACATGTCAATACTTGGCAAAAACTGATCCATCCCGATGATCAACCTGGGGTGATGGAACTATTGCAGGCGCATTTAAAAGATCACTCCATTCCCTACAAATTGGACTATCGACTGTTGACTAAATCCGGGGTGTATAAATGGATTTCCAATTATGGGAAAGTCGTCGCTGATGATCAAAACGGTTTACCGATGCGGATGACGGGTACTCACCGGGATATTAGCGATCGCAAACAAATAGAACTAGCATTACAAGCATCGGAAACCCGGGAACGGGAAAAAGCTCAGGCGCTAGAAGAAACCCTGAAAGAATTGAAACGCACCCAAGCTCAACTCATCCAAACCGAGAAAATGTCCAGTTTAGGGCGCATGGTTGCAGGTGTGGCACATGAAATCAATAACCCCGCCAATTTTATCCATGGCAATATTACCTATGCCCGCGCTTATTTTCAAGATGTATTAAAACTCCTACACCTGTATCAGCAAACCTATCCTCACCCCACCGCCGAGATTGAGCAACTGAGTGAGGATCTCGATTTAGAGTTTCTCGTCGGGGATTGGTATAAGCTGATCAAGTCTATGCAAATAGGCGTTGAACGCATCGAGAAAATTGTGCGATCGCTCAAAACCTTCTCTAAGTTGGATGAAGCTCAGTTAAAAGCCGTTGATATCCATGAAGGTATAGATAACACCCTCTTCATGTTACAGCCCCGACTCCGGGCTCAAGGCAATCGCTCAGAAATTCAAGTGATTAAACACTATAGTCAACTTCCCCAGGTTACCTGTTATGCCAGTCAGTTAAATCAAGTCTTTATCAATATCTTTGATAATGCCATTGAAGCCTTAGACTGCCAACCCGAACCTCGGTTGATTACGATCACGACTGAAGTGTCTAATAATACAAAAGCAGAACACATAAGTCAAACCCATGCCCTTGAAAAAAGCGAAGGATCATGTATTCCTAGGGGCGTTAGCGAAGCGGTAGAGACAAAAGGAGCGTCAGTATTCACGCCCAGACATCCCGGTTTTCTGCCCACATCCCAATGCGAATGCTTCACCCAATCCCCAATCCCCAATCCCCAATCCATTATTATTCGGATTCGCGATAACGGAATTGGCATGAGTGAGAACGTGCGTCAGCATATTTTTGACCCTTTTTTCACCACCAAACCTGTCGGGAGTGGCACCGGTTTAGGCTTAGCGGTAAGTCATCAGATTATCGTAGACAAACACCAGGGTAAAATTAGCTGTATTTCTGATTTAGGCAAAGGCTCAGAATTTATTATCGAAATTCCCGTTAATTTGAGTGAATCTAGGACATGATATCCAGCGCGATCGCATCTCCAACCTCCCACGATGGCGGCGTGACACAGCTAAAATGGTGGAATACATTTTACCATTGAATCGGGCGCACGCCATGCGCCCCTACGGTTTCCAGGTGGACAATCAAATCGGGTTTATTTGCCCAAAATCGACTGTTGCTCAACCGCTTGTTCCCATAACACCTCTGAGGATTCTGGCACTAAACTCAACTGCACCGCACAAGCTTTTAACTCCGGTTGTCCAGAATCCGGACAAGACTCTGGGTGCGTCAAGGTGTTTGCTTCTGAATTGGCTGCCCACAGCGCCCCCCAATGCATGGGGACAAATAGTGTCCCTGGCGCGATCGCAACAGTAACTTTCGCCGGAAAACGACTTTTGCCGCGACGCGATCGCACCTCCACCCAATTTCCCTCTTCAATCCCTAGTTTCTGGGCATCACGGGGATGGATTTCCAAAAACGGTTGTGGATGCATTTGCCGAATCTTGGGAATATGACCCGTCCGAGTTTGAGTGTGCCAGTGACCATAAAGGCGTCCCGTTGTCAAGACTAAAGGATAATTCGGATCAGGGGGTTCTGCCAATCCCCGTGAGTGATAGGCGGCAAACTTTGCCCGTCCATCGGCGGTGGGGAAGCGCCAATCGGTATACAATCGTTTTGAAGGGGTCAGGGCGGGTTCAGTCACGTTAGGGGTTGTGGGCAAAACGTTATCAGTAAAACCCGCCCCTACATCCGGGTTTTCTTCCGGATGGGGCCACTGAATCGGACCCTCCTTTAACCGCTCATAGCTAATACCCGTCATATCGCAAACCCGCCCCCGGGTGAGTTGCACGAACTCCCGATGCACCGCCGCCGAATCCGCAAAGTCAAAGTGTTCCGTAAACCCTAGACGCCGCCCGACTTCGGCAAAGATTTCCCAATCGGCTCTAGATTCGCCAACTCGGTTGCGGAATTGAGGACATAAGGTTACCACCCGTTCAGAATTCGTCATCGTCCCCGTTTTTTCACTCCACTGGGCGGCGGGAAGGATGACATGAGCATAGGCTGCTGTTTCTGTAGGATAATAGGCATCCTGATACACCGTAAACGGTGACTGATTCAACGCCGCTTTCGTGCGTTCTAAATCGGGCATACTCACCGCCGGATTCGTCGCCGCAATCCAGAGGAACCCTACCGCCCCCGTCTCTAACCCCAGGATCATCTCCCAAGCCGTTAAACCCGGTTCTGGGGAAATTTGTCCCGGCTTGAGTCCCCACAACTGTTCCAATTCTGCCCGATGCTGGGGATTTTTTACCAAGCGATAACCGGGGAGAATATGTGCCAGTCCCCCAGCTTCCCGTCCCCCCATCGCATTGGGTTGTCCGGTGAGGGAAAACGGTCCCGATCCCGGTCTACCAATGGTTCCGGTCATCAGGTGTAAATTAATCAACGTGCGGACTTTCGCGGTTCCTTCCGAGGATTGGTTCATCCCCATTGACCACAGAGATAGCACCCGTTGGGAATCACCCCAATATCGAGCCGCCGTCTCCAGTTCATCTAACCGAATCCCACATTTACGCGCGACAAGTTCGGGGGGATAGTGGCGAATGATATCGGCGTAGAGGGGAAAATCTCTGGTACATTCATCAATAAATAGGGTATTAATTTTACCCCAACGCATGAGTAAATAGGCAATTCCATTCAGCAGATCAATATCCGTACCCGGGCGAATCGCTAGATGTAAATCGGCGGCTTCTGCGGTGGGAGTACGCCGAGGGTCAACCACAATCATTTTCACCTTACGGTTCTTTTTACAATGCTTGTGCAGGCGATTAAATACGATTGGGTGACATTCGGCTGTATTTGTACCGATTAAAAAGGCACAATCGGTTTGTTCCAAATCCTCATAGCAGCACGGCGGACCATCTGATCCGAGACTTTGGATATAACCCGATACAGCCGAGGACATGCATAGGCGAGAATTGGCGTCAAAATTGTTTGTACCGAGACAGCCTTTGAGTAATTTTTGGGCGATATAATAGTCTTCGGTTTGAAATTGACCAGAACCATACATGCAGATGGCTTCAGGTCCTTGGGTAAAGCGGACAGTTTGCAGTTGCAAGACGATGCGCTCTAGGGCTTCATCCCAACTGACTTGTCGAAATGGCTGATCTAGGGAGTCTCGCATCATCGGATATTTCAGACGGTTTTTATCCAAGGATTCACTCACCGTTGCTCCCTTGACACAAACCTTTCCCTGGCTGGAGGGATGATCGCGATCGCCCCGCACTCGCCATATTGGTGTTCCTTCACTATCGCGATGGGTGGCTTGACCGAGTTGTGCGGGTGGTGTTACCTCTAAACCACAGCCCACACCGCAATAGGGACAAAGTGTTTTTGTGGAGTTAGTCATAGATTTTTTCAGGGAACAGGGAACAGGGAACAGGGAATTAAAATTTAGAAGTCATATCTTTTTGACTATCTTTGGGTTCAGGTTAAAGAAATTAATCAGGGCTTTTGGTATAAACAGCAACAAAAATTAAGGGGATATGAAAGAAATACATTGGAGAAATGCTAATTTTACAGAATGGTGTGAATCCCGTTACCGGGATTGAAACTCCAATACAAGCAAACTAATCCCAATTGCCGATAAGAGACGTAGCAGGCTACGTCTCTACAGATTTAACAATTAATAATTAACCATCAATGGTGTTGTTCATCCGCCAGAACCGGCAGACTTTCGAGTGCCATTTCGGTTTCTTCACCTTCATGATGGCTAGCAAAAGATCCTTTAGGTTCTCTGAGGAAGAACCAACAGAGGAAGGTAACAACTAATGCAGTAACTCCTAAGGTTTGGAAGAAAACTCGGTTACCGATATCGCCTTCGGGGAGCAAACTAAATAGAGTCAGATAAGCCACAGCACCAACATTACCATAAGCCCCAACATTACCCGCAATCTGACCCGTGACTCGGCGCTTGATTAACGGTACCATGGCAAAGGTAGACCCTTCACCGGCTTGGACAAAGAAGGAACACCCCATAGTGAGAATTACAGCCAAGGGTAGCCACCAACTCCCATTTACGGTACTCATCATCAGATAGCCAATTCCCATGCACCCTGTCAACACCGTCATCGTCCATTTACGGCTTCCTAAAGTATCTGAAATTAATCCGCCACCGGGGCGTGAAACTAGGTTCATAAACGCATAGCTAGCTGCAATCATTCCCGCTAATTGCCTACTTAACCCAAATGTTCCTTCAAAAAAGGCGGGAAGCATGGAGACAACGGCTAATTCTGAACCGAAGTTAACCACGTAAGTCATTTCCAGAAGAGCGACTTGAGAGAAGTTATACCGATCCTCAGCAGAATACCGTTTTTTACCCGTCATTAGCTCTTTATTCACATCCCAGCATTTGTAAGCTTGGAACAGATATAAACCCAACAGCGCTAACCAGGTAATAATTAATCCCGTTTGATCTAGGAAACCCACTTGACTCAAGCGCCAAGCCAAGACAGCCAGAATCCCCACCAGAGGAACATTCATCAGCATCAAGAATCCAAAGTCCCGCTTTGTGGTTACTTCTAAGCCACCGTGACGCTTGGGTTTCTGATAAACTTTACCAGGAGGGGTATCTTGAACGCTTCTGTAGTAGATGATGCCATAGATTGCTGCAATAATACCTGTAAGTGCGATCGCGAGTCGCCAGTTGACCATTCCACCCCCAGCGCCAATCGTCAATAACGCCGCGATTGTGGGTAGGGTAAAGGCGGATGCAGCGGAACCAAAGTTACCCCATCCCCCATAAATTCCTTCAGCCAAGCCAATTTCTTTGGGGGGGAACCATTCCGCCACCATGCGGATACCAATCACAAAGCCTGCGCCCACAATACTCAGCGCTAAACGGCTGATCACTAATTGGCTAAAGTTTTGAGCTAGGGAGAAGGCGATACAAGGAATTGCTGCATAAATCAGCAGTACGGAGTAGGTTAACCGTGGACCAAAACGGTCGAGTAACATGCCGATAATAATCCGAGCCGGTACAGTCAGCGCCACGTTACAAATCGCCAAGGTGCGAATTTGTGCCGCACTTAAACCTAACTCTTCTTGTACGGCTGTCGCTAGTGGAGCAAAATTGAACCAAACGACAAATGATAGAAAGAAGGCAAACCAAGTTAAATGTAAGATGCGGTATCGACCGCGAAATGACCATAATTCTTGCAGCATCAGTTACTTACCTATGTGTAAAAATTCCAGAATGGGGGTCTAATTTAATCGAGCAATTTTCTCATCCACTGAATGCGTCAATGGCTAAGGCAATCATCGCTCAAGGATAGACTTGTACCCTTTTCCATCGCTCTCAATTAACCGAAGTAATTTGTTTACGGTTCCCCGCTCTCAGGTACAACAATCACACCCTTGCCTGATATGTTTCGTATATTTAATTACAAAATTTGATTAAATATGCACTGACCGCATAAAATTAATTCTTTTATTGCATGATTATTTTCCTACATAACTGTTCCAGACGTAGCCTGCTACGTCTGGAACAGGAAGGCATGGCAAATCACCGGTGTGAATTATCCAAACAACTAATCTGGGCGGGTTTAGAGGCATCTGTTAGGTGTCAATCAATGTTAATCGTGAAACCCGCCCCTACCATTCCAACTAATCTGGGCGGGTTTATAGACATCTGTTAGGTGTCAATCAATGTTAATCGTGAAACCCGCCCCTACCATTCCAACTAATCTGGGCGGGTTTAGAGGCATTTGTTAGGTGTCAATCAATGTTAATCGTGAAACCCGCCCCTACCATTCCAACTAATCTGGGCGGGTTTATAGACATTTGTTAGGTGTCACTCAGTGTTAATTGTGAAACCCGCGTGTCAACTTAAGCCAAATCAGTTAGTGAGCAGGCTTCCAGGCACACTCTCGTTCCCAGGCTCTGCCTGGGAATGCCTCTGTTGAGGCTCCGCCTCCTTTGACAAGCGGCTGGAAACGAGAATGGGTAAGGGTTGTGACTTAAGTTGACACCAATGCACACCCCGTGCGCCCGATTTAATCGTAAAATCTATGCCACCATTTTAGCTATTAAATTCTGTACAAGATTTGGCGAATCGTTGATTGGGGATCAGGCTGAAATAAAGCCGTGATTAAATTGCCTCCTATATAAGGAATAGCACAGAAAACCCCCAGGATAGAACGCCATTTCTGCCAATTCAGCCAAGCGCGTCTGGTGGGATAAATGCGCCAGAATCGATTAACTGAACAGATCATAGTGTGATCAATTCCGCTGACATCATGCCACCATCCGGCAGGCAAATAAAGCGTGTCTCCTCGTTCGAGAATCACCTCTTGTTTATGTTCTAGGGCTTGCTTTAATTTAGGAAAAGCGGCAAAATCTGGCTGCTCTAAGGACACCTGACTAAAACAGCACCGCAATTTCATCCCATGGCGTAAATGAGCGAGAATGGGAAAGGGATAAAGATTGTAGGTTTGAGAGGGAGGAAATAAGACGATTTTTTTGACCCCATGAACTTGGATGAGGGTATTGTCCATAATATCGTAATGCAATCCAGAGCGATGGATGCCTGAACCCATATACATCTTAAAATCAGTGACAGGATGAGTTAACCCCAGTTTTTTGCCCAAGGTTTTCCAGCCAGATGTATTCGTCAGGGTTGTATTTTTTAGGGGAACTTTTCCTAGATAAAGGTCATTCTCTTGAACGTTACCACAGCGTAAAAGTTCGGCATAATTCGAGAATCCCATTGTTTCCAACGCAACGCCGCTGCCTACAGGAGAACGTTTAGACTGTCCGGTCTTATACTTAGCCCGCTCATAATTGCGAACGATAACCTGACAATCGCTAATCTTTGCACAAAGATACTCCAAAGTCCAGTCCGGTTCATTCTCCAGCAATCCGGTAATGACGACAGGTGTACCCGTTTGTTGATAGCGTTGGCTAAACTGTTCGGGTGTGAGTGTGGATATATCGACAAGCGGTATAGAAGAAATTGAAAGGTTCATTGGCATATCAAACTCCGCCAGAATAGATTGTCAATGGTTAGGTAAGCCACTGAAACCTCTAGCCTATGTCGGGAAGGTTAAACCGGGAATCGGGAACAAAAACTAAATAAACCCCATCTTGGCAAGGGTTCAACTTCATCCCAATCAACAGTTTCACTGAAATTAAAGAGTAGGGGAGGGAAAGATGACTGAGAGGATGTTGAAAAAACTTGACAATTTATGTAAGCAATGACAAAAATGATGGAATTTGTGATCGGTCATTGGCAAACAAGGACATGACTATGGGCAAGGGTTCGGTATGAAAAAATACCATAAAATGCCGGAAAATGTCGGCAAAACTGCCAAAAACGGATTTGGCTGGCGAGAAATGCCCAATGTCCGCTCAAATGTAACTGGTGTGAGGATGTTATGTCAAATTATGTACTGCCCCTGTTAACCGCGCTAACCCGACGGGTTAAAGCCAATTTCGTGAATAAGACGCATCAGACGGAGGCGGTACAGGAAAGGTTTCTCCTCACCCTGTTGTGGAGGTATCAGAACACGGAACTAGGGCGTAAATGGGGGTTGAGGGAGATTGGAACCATTGACCAATTTCGCGATCGCGTCCCGGTTTTGCCCTATAGTAGTTATGAACCCTACACGGAACGTATTTTCAACGGTGAGTCGAATATCTTAACCCCTGATCCCGTTGTTTATATCAATCTCACCAGTGGTTCCACGGGTTCAAAGAAGCTGATTCCAGTGACTAAGCGGTTTCAGAATTCCTTGCGCGGGGCTAATCTAACCAGTATGGGTTTTTTAGCCGATGCACTGAGAGTTCGTAACCGTAAGTTTGGTAAACTCTTGATTACCAACTCTGTACAACCCCTGGGACAAACCCCAGAAGGGATTCGGTACGGTTATGCTAGTGTTGGCGTGCTGCGGATGGGTAAGTTTCTGTACCAACAACTGTTTGCCCATCCCTTTGAAACCCTACAACCGGGGGATAGCCTAGTCCGCCACTATGTTTGTTTACTCTTTGCTCTACGCGATCGCACCATGCGGGGAATAATTGCTAATTTTCCCATGCTCCTGCTGCGAACGGCAAGTTATTTGGAAACTTACGCCGAAGATTTAATTCGGGATTTAGAAAAAGGGACAATTGCTGGCTGGCTGGACTTAGAATCAGGAATTCGGTTACAACTAGAGCATCAATGGTCTGCTGATCCCCAACGGGCGCAGGAACTACGAGACATTTTAAACCACGAGGGACGCCTAACCCCGAAACGGGTTTGGTCAGATTTATCCTTTGTCGCCACCGCACGCGGCGGTACATCGGATTTTTACTTTCACCGCTTTGGCGATTATTTTGGGGATACGCCTGTATTTGGGGCGGTTTATTCCTCCGCAGAAGCCACATTTAGTATCTATCCTGATGTAGACACCGATGGGAGTGTCTTAGCGATTGAAAGCGGTTTCTTTGAATTTGTCCCCGAAGACCAATGGGACGCCGAACATCCGAAAACTCTACTGGCGACTGAGGTTAAACTTGGGGAACACTATCGCCTTTTAACTACAAATTATAGTGGGTTTTATCGCTATGATATTGGCGATGTGGTAGAAGTTATTGGATTTTACAATAAGACGCCTTTGATTGTCTTCCGCTATCGTCGCGGCGGAACAATGTCGGCGACTGCGGAGAAGACAACAGAACACCATGCAACTCAGGTGATGCAAGCCTTACAACAGGACTTTGACGTACCTTTAGAAGACTTTTGTCTGACGCTATCGGAGAGTATTACCACCACTCACTATTTAGTCAATATTGAGTTAGCACCGGGTCAACATCTGGAAAATCCCCAAGGTTTTCTGGCTAGTTTTGACCGCAAACTGCAAGACGCCAATATGTCTTATGCGGTAAAGCGACCTGATAATTATATTCCAGCGCCCCGCCTACGGATATTAGCACCGGGTAGCTTTGCCATCGTGCGTCAGCGTCAGTTAGAACGCGGCGTTCCTGATTCTCAGTTGAAGTTTCCTCATATTAGCAATGATCGGCAGTTTTTGGCAGGGTTAGAAGTGTTAGAGGAAATCAGATTACCAGAAGATTGAAAAATGAAAAATGCCGTAGGGGCGAAGCTTATGCGCCCAGATTTCTCGGTTTTATACCAACGTACCAACGCATAAGCTTCGCCCAATCCCCATAGGCTATTATCTTTTCGGTTACACCCAGATGTAACTCGCGCCCGCCCCTCCCGTGAAACCTTAGGAAGATAAGGGAACAAACAAAGGACTAATGACCAATGATTAAACACTATTGGCAATCTGCTATTCTCACAATTTTGTTAGGGGGTCAAATTTTTGGGCTCGGTGCTGTTCAAGGGACAGAAAGACCGAAACGCACCTCTTGCCAAGCCCAGGATGAACTGACTGATACTGGCGGGGTGATAACGCCGGATTCCCGATTTCTGGAGGAATTAGTCACCCATTACCTCAACCGCATCCCCCTAGAAAAGGCGTCACCCAACTTAACTGTAACCTCAGCCGAACAATTACGCGATCGCTTTATAGAAAGACTCACTCCTATTTTAGGACAAAGTATTGGTTACAAGGCAGGACTCACGAGTACAACCGCGCAGAAACAGTTTAATGTCTCTCATCCCTTACGCGGGATTCTCTTAGCACAAATGCTCCTACCCAGTGGGTCAATCGTACCCGCTAATT
The DNA here is from genome assembly GCF_046565525.1 of Coleofasciculus sp. Taxonomy (NCBI): domain Bacteria; kingdom Bacillati; phylum Cyanobacteriota; class Cyanophyceae; order Coleofasciculales; family Coleofasciculaceae; genus Coleofasciculus; species Coleofasciculus sp. The sequence continues at coordinate 87,029 of NZ_JBKHUP010000017.1, forward strand.
TTGGCGCACGTCCACTGTTTGAAGGGGATTTAATCGTGAGAGTGGGGAGTGAGGCGATTAATGAAGCGACGACTCCCCAGGAGGTTTTAGCCGCCTTAGATGCGGTGATTCCGTTTATTGAATTGCCGGATTTAATCTATGAATCGGGGGTAAATTTAGACGCCGCTGACTTAATCGCGATTAATGTGGGGGCGCGTTTGGGGATTGTGGGTGAACCGATTCCCCTGACGGCTACTCCAGAATGGCAAGAACGGTTAGGTAATATTAAATTGGTGATAGTGGATGAAACCGGGAAAGAATTAGCCACAGGTAAAAGCAATGTATTATTAGAGCATCCCTTAAATATCGTTTTATGGTTGCGGGATGACCTGAAATCTGGGGGTAAGCGACTGAAAAAAGGCGATTTATTATCCTTAGGAACAATAACACCGTTAATGCCCGTAGAATCAGGAAAAACTATTCGCGCTCAATATTTCGGCTTAACGGAACAGGATGCTGTTGAGATATCCGTGAGTTTTGAATAGTTAAATTGCTTTGGGTTAAAACTGTTATAATTTATAAAATATATTTCTAGTTGCTATTTATGGTTGCTTCAATGAGATGATTATTAAACAGGAACCCGATTTATTGGATTGATGAAATAAGGCGGGGGAGCAGGGGGAGCAGGGGGAGCAATGATACATTTTCCCTGATAGCGGTGCAAGGGTATGAAAGTGTCAAAACTTAATTTAGAGGCGGGTGTATAGGTAGCTCAATGATAAATTCTGTTCCTTGACCCGGTTCGGAAATATAACGTAGCTGTCCGCCGTGTTTTTTAACAATAATTGAATGGGAAATCGATAAGCCCAAACCCGTACCGACGCCCACAGGCTTAGTGGTAAAGAAAGGGTCAAAGATGTGTTTGTGTAAGGCTTTGGGGATACCAATACCATTGTCGGCAATGCGAATGATTACCTGAGAAGAATTGAGATGATTATCGTGAGTTCTAACACTGGTACGGATTGTGATGGTTTTGGTAAATTCTAAATTATCATAATGTTTTGTCTTCTGTTCTAAGGCATCAATTGCATTATTGAGTAAGTTCATAAACACCTGATTTAGCTGACTTGGATAACATTGAATCAGGGGAAGTTTACTATACTCTTTGATCACTTGTATTTCTGAAGAAAAGACAGTCTTTTTTAATCGATGTTGCAAAATAAGTAAGGTGCTATTTATCCCTTCATGAATATTGACGACCTTTTGATCTGCTTCATCTAACCGTGAGAAGTTACGCAAAGATAATATAATTTCACGGATGCGTTCTGCTCCCTCTTGCATAGACTTGAGGAGTTTGGGAAAGTCTGCTCTTAAAAAATGCAGATCAATTGCCTCAATCTCATCTTGGATTTCTGGTATGGGTTCTGGATAGTGTTTCGCATAGAGTTCGAGTAAATGGAACAGGTTAAAAGCATAGTCACGGGCATAACTAATATTGCCATAGATAAAACTGATCGGATTATTAATTTCATGGGCTATACCAGCTATCATCTGACCCAAACTGATCATTTTTTCATGTTGAATCAGTTGGGCTTGAGTTTGTTTGAGTTGGCGTAAGACTTGCTTGAGCTTTTGGTTTTTGAATTTCAATCGGCTTTCCGACTGGCGCAAAGCTTCTCGGGTTTTCTTTTGCTTACTAATATCACGACCTTCTGGAATTAGTAGCACAACTTGTCCGGTCTCATCTTTCACAGGTTTGAGGGAAAAATCAATCGTAATTACCCGTTCTTCAGCGCCGACAACCTCCACTTCATACCGCACAAATTCACCCGCCGCCGCCGCCGCGATCGCATCTTTTAATTGTTCCTGGATTTGGGAAGAATGACTCCACCATCGGGTTTGCCAGAATGGACGCCCCGCCACATCTTCGCGCTGCAATCCGCCAAAATTTAATGCGGTTTGATTGGCTTCTAAAACTGTACCATCGGGTTTAAGCAAACCAATAAATTGAAACATTGCATCAAAAATCGCCCGGAATCGCCGTTCACTCTCTCGCAATGCATTTTCCGCCTGTTGGCGTTGCGCGGATTCCTGATGGGTATCGCTAATGTCGGTAATCATCCTCAACACACCGACAAACTCACCCTGAGCGTCTAAAATAGGCGTGGCAGAAACAATTGCCCATAACTCTGAGCTATCTTTGCGGCGAAACTTAAACGGGTGACGTTCTTGGATACCGTGGCGACGACGCAAGATATAGGTTCATGAACCGCGCCTTACTTCGTGAAGACGCGGATTGGCAGAGGGAACCTGCTCCGAAGTCATGAATAGGGCATGA